>NZ_CAWPRC010000195.1:0-14174 GCF_963890165.1 Aliivibrio sp. SR45-2
GCTGACACGTTTTATTTAAGTAATAGCATAATGCTGAATAGACACTGCGGAGTGGTAGTTCAGTTGGTTAGAATACCGGCCTGTCACGCCGGGGGTCGCGGGTTCGAGTCCCGTCCACTCCGCCATTATTTAAAAAGCCCTAATCGAAAGATTAGGGCTTTTTTACGTCTGTATAAACGTAATCTACGTTTATTAAGTATATTGTTAAATACCTTACTCTACTAGTTGAGCTTTCTCTCTACGCAATCATCCTGTATTCTTTTCTTATTGTATTTTCAAGGATGATGTTATGCGCTTCAAGCCACTTATATTCCCTTCTTTATGTCTTTATTTTTCTTCTTTCTTAGTGTTAGCTGATGAATCTCGTCCAAAAATTGGATTGGTGCTTGCCGGAGGTGGGGCTAAAGGTGCTGCACATATCGGCGTATTAAAAGCATTAGAAGAAATGCATATTCCCATTGATTACATTACAGGTACTAGTATGGGGGCATATATTGGAGGGTTATATGCATCAGGATTGAGTGCCGATGAAATTGAAGTCTTTATTGATTCCGTGAATTGGAATAGCGGTTTTGTTGATAAAGTTGAGCGAAGTGAAAGGCAAATAAGAGATAAAGAATATGAAGATCGCTACCAAATAGGAACCGATATTGGTTTCTCATTTACAGAATTAAAAGCGCCAAAAGGATTTGTTCAAGGCCAAAATATGGCAAAAATTCTTCGAACAACTTCAGGTAATGTTCCTTATTTAGAATCGTTTGACGATCTTCCTATCCCGTTTAGAGCGGTAGCAACCGATATTGAAAAACTCGAACCTGTTATTTTGGATAAAGGTGATTTGTCCAAAGCGATGATGGCCAGCATGTCAGTGCCAGGAGCCTTGCCACCAGTTGAATATGACGGCCTTTTATTGGTTGATGGTGGTAGTGTTAATAATATGCCTGTTGATATAGCAAGAGAGATGGGAGCGGATATTATTATTGCTGTTGATATTGGTTCGGACTATCTAGAAGCTAAAGACATATCTAGTTATTTATCTGTTATGGGCCAATTGACTAATTACATTGTAAAAAATAGTACTCTCCAACAAGAAAAATTATTAGATGAACAAGACATTTTACTTTCACCTCATGTCGGAAAAATGGAAACAGCAGAATTTGATAAAATGCCTTTTGCTTATGGTAAGGGTTATGATATTGCGTATGAAAAACATAAAGAATTAAATAAATTGGTTTTATCCAAAATTGATTATCAAGCATATTTAGAAGACAAAAAACTGAAAACTGAACAGCTTACCCGTGGTGAATCATTACCAATTAATAAAATAAAACTAGCTAATAATAGTCTATATACAGAGAAAATGCTGTTAGACCGATTGAATCTTAAAGAAGGTAAAGCTTATACCGCGGATGAACTTGAAGGGCACATCAGAGACCTGTATGTCATCGATAGGTTTGAAAGGGTTGATTATTACTATGAAGAAAATAACGTTGGTTCCCATGATCTTATTGTTGAGGTAAAAGAAAAAAGTTGGGGACCAAATTATTTAGACTTTCGTTTTGCTTTAGAAGATGATTTTGATAATCAAAGTAAATATTCATTAGGTATTTCTATAAATTTTACCGATATTGAATTAACAGGATTAAGAGATAATCGTTCAGAATTGAGAACAAATTTCGAATTCGGGACTGATAAATTAATTTCAGCTGAGTTGTATACTCCCTTTTTAGTGAACCAACTATTATTTACCTCTTTTAAATCGATTTATAGTGTAGAACAGAAAAAATTCTCCCTTTCAGGAAATGAGTTGAGCTCAATTGATAATAATTTCCCTCTAGAATACAGTGATCTTGTATTTGAAGGAGCGTTTGGTTTACAGGGGCACCTATGGAGTGATTTTAGAATTGGTGGCCGGTATACCAAGGGTGATGTTGCTTTTACCAGTATTTCAAGTATTGATGCAAGTTATACAAGAGAAGGTATTTTTGCTCAATATCGTCTTGATACACTGGATAATTATACCTTTCCTACTAAAGGCTTCTACGTTCGTTCTGAGTATTTATATTCTCATGATAATGTTGATGATAGCGCTATCGATTCGGATGGGACAAAAGATTCGGTTATAGAGTTTACAGTCAATACAAGAGCTGCTTGGACTCATTCTCGTCATACTTTCGTCGGTAACTTTGAATACGGTATTGTAGAAAATAAAAAAGGTGATTTACAATTAGAACCTAAATCTCTTGGTGGTTTTTTACGTTTATCAGGAACACCAAAAGACAGCTTAACTGGGCAGAATTTAATGTTTGCTAGTCTTGTTTATCGCTATCGTTTAATGGATAACGACTTTGGTTTATTTCAATCCCCTATATATTTAGGTGGCTCAATAGAAAATGGGGGGCTCTGGAATGGTGAAAGTTTTAAAGAAGCTCCAATTTATACTGCAGGGTCTATTTTTGCAGGAATAGACTCACCAATAGGACCAATTATTTTAGCTTATGGTAGAACAGAGCAAAGCCACGAATCGGTATATTTAAGCATTGGTGCAACATTATAATGTTTAAAAGTGCGCCATAAGTCATATGTTGTTTGATGTCGTTAGATTTTAATTTTAAGTTAAATTTGATATAGTCTGGCCACATTTTTAGTCTATATCGACATCATATTCTCTTGTTTTATTGAGATTTATAACAGTATTTAAAAGTTAATGGATATAAACTGAATCGTTTCCAAGGATGTTTACTCATTAAGAGTAGACCAGAAAGTGAGGAATTAAGTCGTGCTTGAAGCTTATCGTAAACACGTCGCAGAACGTGCTTCTGAAGGTGTGGTCCCAAGACCATTAAATGCTGAGCAAGTAGCAGCATTAGTTGAACTAGTAAAAAATCCGCCACAAGGTGAAGAAGAACTCCTTCTTGATTTACTAGAAAATCGCATTCCCCCAGGTGTTGATGAAGCAGCTTATGTTAAAGCCGGTTTTTTAACTGCAATTACAACGGGTGATATTTCTTCACCATTAGTGAGTCGTGAAAAAGCAGCAGAGTTACTAGGTACGATGCAAGGCGGCTACAATATTGATTCATTAGTAAGTTTGCTTGATGACGTCGAATTAGCGCCTATCGCAGTTAAGGCATTATCCCATACATTATTAATGTTCGATTCTTTTTACGATGTAGAAGAAAAAGCGGAGGCTGGCAATGTCTCAGCTCAACAGGTTATTCAATCTTGGGCAGATGCTGATTGGTTTACAGCAAAAGAAAAAGTAGCTGAAAAAATTACCGTTAAAGTATTTAAAGTCACGGGTGAAACTAATACCGATGATTTATCACCAGCACCAGATGCTTGGTCTCGTCCTGATATTCCTGTACATGCGAAAGCGATGTTAAAGATGGAACGAGAGGGCATTAATCCAGATCAAGAGGGCAGTGTTGGGCCAATTAATCAAATTGAAGAACTGCAAAAAGACGGTATTCCATTAGCGTATGTTGGTGATGTTGTTGGTACGGGGTCTTCTCGTAAGTCGGCGACAAATTCTGTTCTGTGGTTTATGGGTGATGATATTCCTTACGTACCGAACAAACGCACTGGTGGTGTTTGTTTAGGTGGTAAGATCGCGCCGATCTTCTACAACACAATGGAAGACTCAGGTGCGCTACCGATTGAATTGAATGTGCAAGACATGAATATGGGGGACGTCATTGATATCTTCCCTTATGAAGGTGTTGTTCGTAAAGGTAGCGCGGAAATCTCTAGCTTTGAGCTTGGAGCTGTATTACTTGATGAAGTTCGTGCTGGTGGGCGTATTCCACTGATCATTGGTCGTGGTTTAACAAGCCGTGCTCGTACTTCTCTTGGTCTTGAAGAGACCGGTTTATTTGCTAAACCAGTTGATCCATCGGCTTCAGATAAAGGCTACACTTTAGCTCAGAAGATGGTTGGTAAAGCTTGTGGAGTTGAAGGTGTTCGTGCTGGTCAGTATTGTGAACCTAAAATGACAACAGTGGGCTCTCAGGATACCACTGGCCCTATGACTCGTGATGAACTAAAAGATCTTGCTTGTCTTGGCTTCTCTGCTGATCTTGTAATGCAGTCATTCTGTCATACATCGGCTTATCCAAAGCCTGTTGATGTTAATACTCACCATACATTGCCTGATTTTATTATGAATCGTGGAGGAGTTTCACTTCGTCCGGGTGACGGTGTTATTCACTCTTGGCTAAACCGTATGCTTCTACCTGATACCGTGGGTACGGGTGGTGATTCACATACACGTTTCCCTCTAGGTATTTCTTTCCCTGCTGGTTCTGGCCTTGTTGCCTTTGCTGCTGCGACAGGTGTTATGCCTCTAGATATGCCTGAATCAATTTTGGTTCGCTTTAAAGGCGATATGCAACCAGGTATTACACTGCGTGATCTGGTTCATGCAATCCCTTACTACGGTATTCAGAAAGGGTTACTAACAGTCGCTAAAGCGGGTAAAGTAAATGAATTCTCTGGTCGTGTACTTGAGATTGAAGGTGTTGAACATTTATCTGTAGAACAAGCGTTTGAGTTATCAGATGCATCGGCAGAACGTTCAGCGGCTGGTTGTACAGTTAAGCTTTCTCAAGAGTCGATTGAGGAGTACTTGAATTCAAACATTGTTATGTTGAAGTGGATGATTTCTGAAGGTTATGGCGATCGTCGTACTCTTGAGCGTCGTGTTACTTCAATGGAAGAGTGGTTAGCTAATCCTGAATTGATGGAAGCAGATAAAGACGCGGAATATGCGCATGTGATCGAAATTGATCTTGCGGATATTAAAGAACCAATTCTTTGTGCTCCAAATGATCCGGATGACGCTCGTTTACTTTCAGAAGTTCAAGGTACAGAAATTAATGAAGTATTCATTGGTTCTTGTATGACAAACATTGGTCACTTCCGTGCGGCAGGTAAAATGTTAGAAGAGTTTAATGGCTCTTTAAGTACACGTTTATGGGTTGCACCACCAACTAAAATGGATAAAGATCAGTTAATTGAAGAAGGCTACTACGGTATATTTGGTCGTGCCGGTGTTCGTATTGAAACCCCTGGTTGTTCTTTATGTATGGGTAATCAGGCGCGTGTTGCTGATAAATCGACGGTAATGTCGACGTCAACTCGTAATTTCCCTAACCGTTTAGGTACTGGTGCTAACGTTTATCTGGCTTCTGCTGAGCTATCAGCGGTTGGTGCGATTTTAGGTCGAATTCCAACGCAAGCTGAATACTTAGAGTACGCTGAAAAGATTAATGCAACAGCAGCGGATACGTATCGTTACTTGAATTTCCATAAAATGGGTCAATACACAGACAAAGCAGATACGGTTATTTTTCAAGAACCTGCTTAATCTTTGTTTATAAATCAAAAAAGCAGCCAATTGGCTGCTTTTTTATTGCGTATTATTTGATTCCATAAGGGTATATTTAGAGGTATTACATTATTTTTTTGCACTCATAGAATAAATAGAAGCTACGTTTCTTGCTGTATTTTCAACATTTATTGCTGCTTCTTTTAGTGCAATCTCTAATGATACAGAGCGAGGAACGACACTAAATACCGCGTCAATACCATAATCATGAACAATAGCACAATCGTCAGATAAACAACCAGCAATGCCAATAACAGGTAAGTTATATTTTTTTGCAGTCCTGGCTACCCCAATTGGTGTTTTACCATGAATGGTTTGGCTATCGATACGACCTTCACCAGTAATGACTAAATCTGCATTAGATAACACATCACTTAAATTAACCGCGTCCATTACGATTTCGATACCAGGGCGAAGGGTGGCATCAAATAACCCAAGCAATGCAGCACCAAGACCACCAGCAGCACCTGCGCCTGCTATATCTTTAACGTCTTTATGTATCTGTTTCTTCATGATATCAGCGTAATGACTCAGATTATTATCAAGTTGGTTAACTATTTTAGGGGTAGCTCCTTTCTGTGGTCCAAAGACAAACGAGGCTCCTTTAGCGCCACATAATGGATTATCTACATCACAAGCGACTTCTAATAGAATGCTATCCAATCGAGGATCTTTATTACTCACATCGATAGTAACTAAGTTTGCTAATGAGCCGCCACCAAAAGCCAGATCATTGCCTTCTTTATCTAATAGTTTAATACCAAGTGCTTGAGCCATACCGATACCGCCATCATTGGTAGCACTGCCACCAATACCCACGATAATATGTTTAACACCTTTATCTAGCGCAGCTTTAATTAACTCACCCGTACCATAGGTTGTCGTATGTAATGGGTTGCGATGCTCAGGTGCGACAAGGTGAAGGCCAGAAGCTGCTGCCATTTCAACAATCGCCGTTTCTCCATTACCTAATAAACCGTAAAAACCGGTGACAGTATTTCCAAGGGGAGCGGTGACTTGGCATTCAATAATTGATCCGCCAGTAGCATCAATTAAAGATTGAACAGTCCCTTCGCCACCATCAGCCATCGGTAATTTAATATATTCAGCATTAGGTAATATTTGTTTAAAGCCAGCTTCAATTGCGGTAGCAACTTCCATTGCGGTTAAACTTTCTTTGTATGAATCAGGAGCGATAACAATTTTCATAATAAAGCCTTATTAAACAAATAAACCGAAGACGCCAAAAATAAGAGTAGAGACGGTAGCGATCATTAGACCGACTGCTGATTCGTAAGGGATTAGTTTTAAGCGTTCTTTCATATCCATATGAACAGCACCGCCTGTCGCATGAAAGAAACTGCCGTGTGGCATGTGGTCAAATACCGTTGCACCTGCAT
Organism: Aliivibrio sp. SR45-2; assembly: GCF_963890165.1. Classification (NCBI taxonomy): domain Bacteria; kingdom Pseudomonadati; phylum Pseudomonadota; class Gammaproteobacteria; order Vibrionales; family Vibrionaceae; genus Aliivibrio; species Aliivibrio sp. SR45-2. The sequence continues at coordinate 6,790 of NZ_CAWPRC010000195.1, forward strand.
GAATCATTGCGGCACCAGCAAGAGCAGGCACGCCAAGCTCTAGGATAGTATGACTAAATACACTTGCAGCAACGGCAGTACCGGCTGTGGTTGATGCTGTTGCTAATGACATCATGGCACCAGAAATTGGCGCTAATAAGTAAGAAGGAAGACCAGATGCAGTTAATACTTCAATCAACCCTGATTTGAGACCTGAATTTGCAATAATACCAGCGAGTGTACCTGTACCTAGTAGCATCACTGCAACGGGAGCCATTCGAGATAGACCTGATACTGCAAAATGGTTAGTGTCTTTAAATCGGCTCATTGCTACAGCACCAAGTAAGCCACCAAGTGGAAGGGCAATTAAAGGGTCAACATTAATTCCTGCGATAGGGCGTAAGGCAAGAAGGCTGATAGCAACAAGAGGGGCAACCATTGAAGCAACAAAACTTGGTAGGCGAGAATGATCAACAGAGACGACTTCGTGTTCTTGAACTTTACTGCCTTTATTCACCAATTTTTTAGCAATAAAGTAAGCGAAAACGACGCCAAATAAACCAGGAATAACACCGGCAGCCATTACCGAAGTTAAAGGAACATTAAAGGCATCAGCAGCAGCAATCGCATTTGGGTTAGGTGACATCACATTACCTGCTTTACCGCCACCAACCATAGCTAATAGAATTGCCATTTTTGAAAGGTCAGCACGACGAGCAATCGCTAATGCAATCGGAGCAACGGTAATTACTGCTACGTCAACAAAGACACCTACGGCAGTTAAAATCATCGTTGCGACGGCGAGTGCGAGTAAAGCTCTGGTTTCTCCTACTTTTTTAACAATAGTTTCAGCTATCGAAGTTGCTGCTCCTGATTCAATCAGAACACCAGCAAGAACACCTGCAGCTAGAATTCGAAGTACTGCTGTAACGATACTTTGTGCACCGCCAATCATTAAATTTACAGTATCGGTTAAAGACACGCCACCAACGATACCACCGATAAGCGCACCAATGATCATGCCATACGCAGGCGGTACTTTTCTCAAAATGAGCGTAATTGAAACGGTGAGAGCGGCCAGTGCACCCAAAGTAGATACTTCGATCATATTAATGTTCCGTTTAATAATTAAGATGTCGGTAATCTATCGGTAACAACGATAATAAGCTTTAGACTAATGACCAAATTTAATTGACATATAGTCTATTTTATTGTGCAGATGCACAAAGTGTGACTTATTGTTCATGCATTAATGTCGCTAGATATAAATATGTAATTTCATTTATCTTATTGATATCTAAGCCTGTTTCTTTTTGTATGTTATCTAATCTGTATCGTAATGTATTTCTATGTATGTGGAGAGCATTGCAGGTTTGAGTTGAATCACAATTATGGTTAAAAAAAGCGTGGAGCGTTTTAAGTAATACTCCTTTTGAATCGTGAGCATTAAGTTTTGTTATTGGCAGTTTCAATTGTTCCGAGCGCCAATTATCTGATTTGAGACCATTAATTAATACAGGAAGAACATTATCTTGATAAAAAAGAATTCGATTTTTTGAGTTTGCAGTGTTCATTGTGGCTTTTGCTGTCATATAGGACTGTGCAAGTCCTTCTATTGTTGGAAAATAATCACCGAGTGCTATTTTTATCGTAAATTTTTCATCATGAGAAATTCGTTGAAAAAGTTGGCGAATACGCTTTTCTTCATAAGTACGGTTCCAGCCATTTTCAGTTAATGTGATTGGTTTCAAAACGACGACTTCATTTAATGTAACTGAACTAATAGCAACCAGATTATCTCGTTCAGGATATTCCAATAAATGGACAAGTTTTTGTAAATGAGTCAGAGATAAATTTTCTCCTTTAAAAGAATCTACTTTTATAATTGTAGCTATTCTTGGTTGTTGAAGATCGAGTTCTAACCGCTCTGCAATAGAGTTGAGTTGTTGTGTATTTAAATCTGAAGGTTGAATTAATTGCAGTACTAATTCTTCTTTGTGCCTTTTTGACCATTGTATTTCAGTCATTAAAGCCGCTTGTTCTATGATGAGTTCTGCGGTCATTTTAACGAGTTCACCATATTGTTGTATTTCGCAAAGCTTTCCAGAAACGCCAACAGCACCAATAACCGTATTTTGAAAAATAATAGGGAGATTTATTCCCGCTTTTACACCACGTAATTGTAATGCGGTGGCGTTATCTATTTCGACGATTCTATTTTCATTAATCGCTAAAATAGCCCCCTCATGACGACAGTGTAATCTTGTTTGGTCACCTGAACCGATAATCACGCCGTATTCATCCATTACATTGACTGAATGCTTAATTATTTTCATTGTTCTTTCTACGATTTGTTTCGCAATGATAGTGGTTAACTGCATTATAAAATCTCGTTAATCATAAGGTGAAGCTACGGTTAGCTATAAAAAAAGCAGGGATGAGATTATACTGAAAGAAAATAGCTCAACGTTATCTTTGATTTTAAACGTGTGAGTTAACGCCAATATTATCGTTAGGATATCCAATGGATTACGAATTTAAGAAAAACACACTTGATGGCACTTATCATGCAAACTTTTCGATGGGACATGAGGCGATGGGTCGTTGGTTGGTTGAAGACGTAGCGAAGAATATAGAGTTATTGGCTGAGTTATATAAACAGATTGCGGCAGTAAAAAATACGCAAGATGAATGGAAACTGTCAGGAAAGGTAATGACATTGGTTTTGACTGACCAAGAGGTTATTGTGCAGGAAAATGCATTATTTGAAAACTCAGAAGAAGAATTTGAAGAAGATATTCATATATACGATGATGAATGTATTTCTGTTTGTGGATTAGAGGACTTTGAAGCGATGCTTCAAAGTTGGGAAGCATTTATTAGACGCTTCTAATTTGCGTTATTATTGCTCATTATTCGGGAAAGGCTGCACTTATTTAGTGCGGCCTTTTTTTTTTTAATAAAATTGGATTATAACTTGTTGATTGTTATGTGTTTGAAAGTTGGCACACGAATTGGATTATTAATTATAAGTTGCAAATAATTCGAAGGATTTAATCATGAAAATAATTAATGCCATTATTAAACCATTTAAGTTAGATGATGTTCGTGAGGCGCTAGCGGATGCTGGGGTTGATGGAATGACGGTCTCTGAAGTAAAGGGATTTGGTCGTCAAAAAGGACATACAGAACTGTATCGAGGGGCTGAGTATCAAGTCGATTTCTTACCGAAAGTAAAATTGGAAATTGCAGTTCAAGCAGAATATGTAGATAACATCATTGACGCCATTGTGAAAGCGGCTCATACCGGAAAAATTGGTGATGGTAAAATTTTTGTTTATGACCTTCAGCAAGCGGTACGTATTCGTACTGGTGAAACTGACACTGAAGCACTTTAAGGATAGAGGACAATATTATGGAACTTTCAATTACAGTATCAGAACTTCGCTATGCCCTTGATACCTTCTTCTTTTTAATGTCTGGCGCTCTTGTTATGTGGATGGCCGCCGGCTTTGCAATGTTAGAGGCTGGTCTAGTTCGCTCAAAAAATACCACTGAAATTTTAACTAAAAATCTTTGTTTGTATGCGATAGCTTGTACAACATACTTAATTGTCGGTTATAACATTATGTATGTTGATAATGCGAGTGGGGGTTTTCTACCTTCATTCGGAACATTAATTGGAACTCAAGTAGAAGGTGCAGATCACTCATTAGAGTCTGATTTTTTCTTTCAAGTTGTATTTGTTGCGACTGCAATGTCAGTTGTTTCTGGTGCCGTGGCTGAGCGAATGAAATTATGGTCTTTTTTAGTCTTCTCTGTGATTTTAACCGCGTTTATTTATCCGATGGAAGGGTATTGGACATGGGGGGGGGGTTTCTTATCAGAAGCTGGGTTTAGTGATTTTGCTGGTTCAGGTATTGTTCATATGGCAGGGGCTTCAGCGGCATTAGCCGGAGTATTATTACTCGGTGCACGTAAAGGTAAATATGGTAAGAAAGGTCAAATCTATCCAATTCCAGGGTCTAATATGCCATTAGCAACATTGGGTACTTTTATTTTATGGTTTGGTTGGTTTGGTTTTAATGGCGGCTCTCAATTGATGATTTCTGATTTTGAAAATGCGACAGCAGTCGGCCAAATCTTCTTAAATACGAATGCAGCCGCAGCTGCAGGGGCGATAGCTGCGTTATTTGTGTGTAAAACAACGTGGGGAAAAGCTGATTTAACAATGGTATTAAATGGGGCGTTAGCAGGTCTTGTTGCTATCACAGCAGATCCGTTATCACCTTCTCCTTTAGCTGCTGTTATTGTGGGTGCCGTTGCTGGAGCGTTAGTTATCTTTAGTATTGTGGCCTTTGATAAAATTAAAGTTGATGATCCAGTAGGGGCGATTTCAGTGCATGGTGTTTGTGGCTTCTTTGGGTTAATGGTTGTGCCACTGAGTAATGCGGATGCTAGTTTTGGTGCTCAGTTATTGGGAGCCGTTGTTATCTTTGCTTGGGTGTTTATAGCAAGCCTTGTGGTTTGGGCAATAATTAAAGCAACCATCGGAATTCGAGTTACAGAGGAAGAGGAACTAGAAGGGATGGATGTTCATGATTGTGGTATTGATGCTTATCCTGAGTTTGTCAGTGTGAAATAAACAGCATTGCTAATATGTTGTTACATAATTATTAACCTCAATGCGGTCGTATTGAGGTTTTTCTTTATAAAAGATGAGTCTGGTCATTGTCATTTTTAAATTCATTTGTATAATATCGATATTGATAAGTATTCTTATTACCATTTGTAACTAGAGATTTTAAAGGAATATCATGAAAAAGTTATTATCAGTTTCTGCATTAATTGCAGGCGTATTCGCACCAAGTGTTATGGCTGCAGAAGAAGTGAATGTTTACTCTTACCGCCAACCTTTCTTAGTTGAGCCAATGTTTAAAGAATTCACTAAAGAGACTGGTATTAAAGTTAACGTGAAATTTGCTAAGAAAGGGCTGGCTGAAAAATTAGCTCAAGAAGGTGAGTTAAGTCCTGCTGACGTTATTCTAACTACCGACATTAGCCGTCTTGCTGAATTAACGAATAAAAAATTAGTTCAACCTGTTGATAGTAAAACTATTGATGCGAACGTACCCGCTCAATACCGTGACGCAGACGATGAATGGTTTGCATTAACACTTCGTGCTCGTAACGTGTATTCATCTCGTGATCGTGTGGGTAAATTAGGTGCTGATTTTGATTATGCTGATTTAGCTAACCCTGAGTGGAAAGGAAAAATTTGTACTCGTAGTGGTAAGCACCCTTACAATGTATCTCTTGTTTCTTCGATGATAGCTCATCATGGTGAAGCAGAAGCTAAAACATGGTTAGAAGGCGTAAAAGCAAACCTTGCACGTAAACCTCAAGGTAATGACCGTGCTCAAGTTAAGGCGATTAAAGAAGGCCTTTGTGATGTTGCTTTAGGTAACAGTTATTACCTAGGTAAAATGGTGAATGATCCTAAGCAAGTATCATGGGCTGAGTCGGTATACATTAATTTCCCTAACCAAAATACTGATGGTACACATGTAAACATCAGTGGTATGGCGATGGCTAAATATGCACCGAATAAAGACAATGCATTAAAATTAATGGAGTTTTTAACTGGTGATGTTGCTCAAGGCATGTACGCTGAAGTGAACTACGAATACCCAGTTAAGCCAAGTGTTAAACCTTCAGAGTTAGTGGCATCGTGGGGTGAATTTAAAGCGGATACTCTACCTTTAGATGAGATTGCAGATAACCACACGAAAGCAATTAAACTTTTAGATGAAGTGAAGTTTGATCTTTAATTTGATATTTACTATTGGTGAGGTAACAATACCTCATCATTTTTAAAAGAGCCTTGTTGTTTAGGCAATGAAAGAAAAATTATTATTCTGGAAAACCGGTAGTTGGAGTATTTCTCTACTACTGGTTTTACCGATCCTAGCGATCTTATATACCGCCCTTGGTAATACTGATGACATCTTTACGCACTTATTTAATACGGTGCTACCTACTTATGCCTTAAATACGGTGTTATTAGTTTTTGGTGCGATGTTCTTCTCTCTTATTTTAGGTGTTCCTTCCGCATGGTTTATGGCTATGTGTCGTATCCCATCAGCTTCAGTTTTACAGTGGGCACTTGTGCTTCCTTTAGCTATGCCTGCATATATTGTCGGTTATATCTATACCGACTGGTTAGATTTTGCAGGGCCAATTCAAATCCTTTTAAGGGATGTTTTTGGGTGGCAATCTTATTCTGATTATTGGTTTCCTGATATTCGGACATTAACTGGCGCGATTCTTGTTATGTCTCTTGTGCTGTATCCCTATGTGTATTTGCTTGCTCGTGCTGCCTTTATGGAGCAAAACATTAGCTTATTACAGTCAGCTCGTTTGTTAAAATGTACCCCGTGGGAAAGCTTTAAGCGTATATCGTTACCTTTAGCTCGACCTTCTATTGCTGTGGCTTTATCTTTAGTGGCGATGGAAGCTTTAGGGGATTTTGGTACGGTGAGTTATTTTGCGGTGAATACGTTAACTACCGCAGTTTACGATACGTGGTTAGGCTATTCCAATTTAAATGCAGCAGCGAAAGTATCAGCCTTCATGTTAATGGGCATTCTTTTACTGATCAGTGGTGAGCGTTATAGTCGTCGTAAGCAAAAAATGTTTCAAGAAAAATTTAATACGAATGAAGAGTTTCAATATGAACTTCATGGATGGAAAAAATGGGCTGCATTTATGTGGTGCTGGGGACTAGTATCTATCGCTTTTATTCTCCCTTTGCTGCAACTGATTAGTTATTCTATTGATTATTTTGACGAAAGTTGGACTGGTGAATTTCAGCAATACGCATTAAATAGTTTATATGTTTCATCCATTGCCGCGATCATTGCTGTGTTAATCGCTTTAGTTGTTAATTTTTTATACCGCTTGCATCCAAGCAGTAAGTGGAGTGTGGTCCCGATGCGTTTAGCTTCTTTAGGTTATGCGGTTCCTGGAACGGTGCTTGCTATTGGTGTAATGCTTCCGATGATTGGCTTAGATCATTTTGTTAATGATGTATCTAAACAACTTGGTTTTGGTGTGATTGGATTAGTTTTTTCAGGTTCTATTTTTGCGCTGATTTTTGCTTCTGTTGTGCGATTTTCTGCCGTTGCTATTGGCTCTATTGAAAGTAATTTAAATAAAATCCCACCGTCATTAGACATGGCATCGCGCACTTTAGGTTGTGGAACATGGTCTATGCTACGTCGAGTTCATTTCCCATTAATTCGTCGTGGTTGTTTAATCGCTGGCTTATTGGTCTTTATTGAAACCATGAAAGAGTTGAATGCTGCACTATTGCTGCGCCCATTTAACTTTGAGACTTTGGCAAC
>NZ_CAWPRC010000196.1:0-14024 GCF_963890165.1 Aliivibrio sp. SR45-2
AATCACAAAACTAAAGGCAAACCCAGAACGCCGAATGTAATAAATCGTGTTGATGCGATTGTTGTGCGTGCTTACTTTCGGCTTGGCCAACTTGGTAAAGAACTGCCCTGCCAAGATTTTCTAAGTCCTGATTCTAATTTACCGATAGTAATTAAGCGAACAAAATGTTCTTAAATTGCGAGATAAAGTAAATGGAAAACAGATACATTTTTTACACCATTTGAACGACTTGGTTTCAGCAAGTTTGGAACTGATAAACCAAATGTCCTAACCACAATTGGGATTGGAAATGCTGCGAGAAAAACACTGATGCTGACTAAAATGAGGCATAACCAAAGAACAATTGAAGCGTAAAAATGCTTCTGAAACGCCTGAACTTAGGGAAATAAGGGTTAATTTGCCGAACCTGATGATACGAAAACCAAAAGGCAACAAAGAAGAAATTTACGTTTACTAAGCCGAAACTACGAAAGCCGCGATCCTTTTGATGAACCGTGCAAAAAATTTCGGACTCAGTACGCACAACGCCTGCATAACACGTTTGCTACGATACAGGCCTAGCTGAATTTTACTGCCTTAATCACTGAAACTAAAGACAAACCGACAGCGCCGAATGTAGCAAATCGTGTTGATGCATTTGTTACACGATCTTTGTCAACGCTTCGCTTTAATTGGTAAAGAACTGATTTACCAAGATTTACTGTAAACTGAGTTTAATTAGACTGGCTCAATTAAGCGAGCAAAATATCATTTCAACGGCAATAACTGTGAAACGAAACAATCCCTTTTTCTTACGCCATTTGTACGATCTGGTTTCAGCAAGTTTTCAGCTTATAAACTAAATATCCTAACCACAATTGGGATTGAAAATGCTGCGAGCAGAACACTGATACAAGATAAAATGAGGCATAGCCAAAGAACAATTGAAGCGTAAATTAGCCGCTGAAACGCCTGAATTTAAAACAATAATAGTTCAATGCCGAACCTGATGAAATGAACTCAAAAAGGAAACAAAGAAAAAGGAAATTCACCCTACTTTCACGCCTAAAAAATTAACGGCTCAATCGCTGAACTGAGCCAAAAAACTGCGATCTTAGAGTTCGTGTAACGCCTGCATAACACGTTTGCTACTATGCAGATAAGTCCAAATTTACCACTTAACACGGTAAACTCAAAGAAACCTAGAATGCCGAATGTAGCAAATCGTGTTGATGCATTTGTTATGCGCCACTTACCGCATTTGCTATTAACGAACCTGTAACACCTAAAGCCACAGCCCACACAGATGACAAAATTAATGATGCTATTGGATATTGTTTAACGAGATCTGCAATTACATAAAAACGATTCTTTGTGATTTTTATCAATTCACTCTTAACTGTTTCCAAGGTTTCAGATGAAATTTTCTCATTACGCATACGCTCACAACATTCGTCACAAACGATCGGTTTATGACATGAAGACGTAATATCATCTTTCACGCCATTCATATCATAAATACAACCACGAGTATCATCATGAGTAAAATTAGATAATTCATATGCCATTGGGATTTTTTTATTATTACGTAAATAAACCAATGAGTATGAATAAAACAATCGTTTTATTACATTTTCGAGTGGAATATTATCAAGCTTCAAGTAATTACTTATTTCATAAAATGTAAAAACAACTACATTATCTTGTAAGCGACGGCTGTAATAATTCTCTTCAAGTGGTATTGACGTTAAGACTATCAAAATATCACTATCATCACTTGACGGTATCTGAGTACTAAGGATTTTATCACTATAAGCCCATTCATAAAGATCTGATTCGACCCTTAAATTGTAGGAATGAATCTCAGGGACAATATCAAATATTTTAGATTTGATTTTTACCAATATATTTTTATCGAACTCTCTAGGTAAAGCCCCCAAAGAACACACTTTAATTTTAACTTTTTTCATATTACCTTTTCCAACTGCGCATAACGCCTGCATAACACGTTTACTACTATGCAATTATACTCAATATTGACGCCTTAAAACGAGAAACACCCGACAACCTGAGATGCCGAGTGTAGTAAATCGTGTTGATGCATTTGTTATGCATTTCGGCAGTTATACTTCATTTAAGCATACTAAAGGAATCGTGATTTTTTGACTATCTTCTGCAATCTTAGCAGGAGAAATAGGCTTAGTTTTATTCGCTGCTTTATAATCAATATTCAACTCATTTAAGAAAATAGTAAACATTGATGATTTGATAGCTTCTTTGTTAGTATCTGAAACTATACCTATAACATTTCCATTTTCAGCAAGTACTGGCCCACCGACATTACCTTTATTTATTTCATTCGTAACTTTCATGAATCTTACATCATTATTCTGACCAGATGCTGAACTAATAATACCGTCAGTGATTCGTCCTTGATATGTAGGTGTTTTAGAGTTGACCATATCTGACTTATCGTAACCATATGTATAGGTTCTTTCACCTTGTTTAGTTTGTTTTTGAGTGCTGATCTTGGCATACGATTTATTAGGAGTAAGTGCTTTTAATACAGCAAGATTATTGGCCTTATCTACACGTACAACCGTTGTCTCTAGTAAGCGACCAGAACGTTCGTAATTTATCTTAGAGCAAGAATCAACTACATCACTTGTCGTTAAGATATAATCGCGATTAATGAAAAAACCTGATGATTGTACTGAAAGGTTTGGTTTATAATTTACGCCTTGAGATATTATATTAAAATTATTAACTGTAGAGCTATTAGATTGAATATCTTGGTTGGTTTGATTTAAAATAGCAGTACCATTAAGCTCTGTCACACTACAGTTTAAACCACCAGAATCAACACACGTTTTTTGTGCTAGTTTCATTGCTTGAGCTTTACTTGTAGCTCCCCAAGCAGCCCCAGCCACACCATTTGTACCAATAGAAAACGCTTTATTATTCGCCTTTCCTCTATATTGATTATAAAGATTATCAGCGCTATTTCCTGTTGTTTGACAACCAGAAAGCATTACAACAGACGCAAGGATGCTAATTGCTGTAAATTTCAATTTCATTTTATATTTACCTTAAAAATTAAGACTCTACAGAGAGACTTTACATGACCATTATACAGTACTGTTTAAATTAAAAGAAATGCATAACATTTAATTATACCAACTAGATTCGTAATATCTCTACTATCTATCTCAATACAATCAAGTCATCATATTCTACTTTAAAACCAATATCATAGCTGCCATCGCATCATAAAACGTGATAGAAATAGCAGAATCTAATTCGCATATCCTGATTAAAACCCTATTCGCATGTAACTGATTAATTTAATATTTCCAGTAAAATCATAAGTCAGCTATAAATATGCGAAACTACATGGCAAGTTATTATCAAGTAACTACACTACCTTCACTATTTATCAAAAATCAGAGATTATGGACATTCCATTAAACCTCAATCCCACCTCACAACGCTTTATTGATCAACTTCGTATTTTCATTCGCACTCGTGGTTTAGCTTACAATACAGAAAAGCATTATATTTATTGGATAAGCAGTTTTATTCGCTTTAAAAACTACACCTCTAAAGAAGAAATTGAAGCCTTTGACATTCCAAGTTACCTTGAGCATCTCGTCATAAAACAAAACGTATCGCCTAATACACAGAAAACAGCCCTTAATGCGCTTGTCTTTTTATGTCGAGAATTTTTACAGCAATCCGTTGATAGTTTAGATTTTAAACGCTCAAAAAAGGCCACAAAACTGCCAACTGTGTTTACGCATAAAGAAGCCATGGATGTTATTAACAATCTAAATCACCCAGTTAAGCTCATTGCACAACTGATGTATGGCAGTGGATTGAGGATCAATGAAGCGCTTCGACTTCGAGTTAATGATATTGACCTAGATAAAAAGATAATCACGATTAAAAACGGCAAAGGGAATAAAGATCGCACCTCAATATTGCCTGAAAGTGTTGTCGACGCGATAAAAACACAACTTGCGTTTGTTAAACAACAGCATAAACTCGATGCGATAAACGGTAATGATGAAGTCTATATGCCCTACGCTTTGGCTGAAAAATACCCAACGCAAGCAAAAAGTTATGGTTGGCAATATGTCTTCCCATCCCCACAAATCAGTAAAGACCCACGATCAGAGAAACATCGTCGACATCATTTGTTGGATAGAACAATTCAATCCGCAGTAAAAAAATCCATACAAAAAGTCGGCATTGATAAAAAAGCAAGTTGTCACACGTTTAGACACAGCTTTGCAACGCGAGTATTAGAAAGAGGGGCAGATTTAAGAACAATACAAGAACTTCTAGGTCATTCTGATATTAAGACGACTCAAATCTACACACATGTAATCGGTTTGCATTTTTCAGGAACTAAGAGTCCGTTAGATTTTGATTAAAACCTAACGAATCATCTCAATTAATTACAGTTCATATTGGCGATGTTTTAGCAATAACACAATAGATCGAATTGCTTTCGCCAAAAAGAAGACAGCCACCACCACAAAAAACTTACTCACCAGAAAATCAGGTGACAGATAAGACACAATCACACAAAATGCACCAATAAGTGCAGACGACATCCATTCTCTTTGCATGGCTAAATCACTAATCGAGCCATTTCAACGCCCGAACCTCTTACTTCATCAAGATTACCAATCATATCGGTATTTAAAAATAATATATCCGCTTCAATCTGCTCAGATAACCATACTTTTTTAGCATCAAACGTTTCTAATCTATCCCAATCACGATTAATCGCATTAGCCAAACGAATCGTAGCGGCTAATGGTGAATAAATGTTATCCACTTTTGGTTCATACTGCTCTGAAATAGCAAAAACAAGCTCTTCAGAAAAACTCCAACTCTCAGCTAATTTAGCGCCTAATATCGCACTATCAGTACCAATAGTTGACCTCTGCGCATTCACTTTTAAGCTGCCCGCTTCTATTTTCTCAAGAATCGCAGGAACGTGATCTATCATAACGGTATAAATCATCAAATCGCCAATGTTATGCATCATTCCAGCCGTAAAAGCATCGTTTGGATTAACCGCACAACTTTGGGCAATCGCTTTACTTAGCACTGCAATTTCAAACGTTTCTTGCCAAAAGCCTTCTAAATCGATGACTTCAACATACGGGAAGGCGCTAACTAACGAAGACGCAATGATCAACGTTTTTAATGGTTCAAGACCTAAACGAACCACCGCTTGGTTTACTGAAGACACACTTTTCCCACGAGAGAAATGTGCCGAATTAGCCAAGCGCAATACACGTCCGCTCACAACTTGCTCTAATGAGATGGTTTGTGATAGTTCTTGCAGTTCAACCTCAGGATCATTCACTAATTCCATCATCTCACGGATAACTTTAGGAATTTTTGGTAGCTCATGAGCGTGACTTAGAATTTCATTTTCTTCCATACATATCTCCACAACAAGTCGCTACTTTTTTCTCTTCATCACAGCCACAGTAAAGCGGCTTGTGCAGACTAAGCGTTCTCGTTGATCTTTAATATCAATCACCCAAACCTGAGTGGTTGCACCTAAGTGCAAAGGTTTTGCAGTCGCAAAGACAGTGCCTTCACGTACTGCACGAATATGATTGGCGTTAATCTCTAAGCCAACACAATATTTAGATTCATCAACACACCAATTGGCCGCAATTGAAGCAACCGATTCAGCAAGCGCTACCGAAGCACCACCATGTAACATGCCTAGCGGTTGATGTACCGTAGGGGTCACTGGCATTGATGCGGTAATCGACTCGTCATCGTAAGCGCAATATTCAATATTAAGCGCCTCCATTAAGGTATTTCGAGAGGTCGCGTTTAAAACACTTAAATCCATCACTCGCTTCCAAATACTCATCGTTATCTCCTTAATATGTGCCATGACTGTGTGTCTTGACAGTTTACACTCAACAATCGAGTTGAAAAACATATTTTCGCTTGTTGAGCCCTTTTACTAACTGATAAACTTCATAAAATTTTTAGCCCTACCCTTACATCAGGATTGATATGTTAAATAAAAGCATGATCACTAACTTAATCTCATTGGCATTGTTAGCAGTTGGTTATTACACGCAACAAAATACCGTATATTACATTGGTTTGTTTGCTTTCTCTGGCGCGTTAACAAACTGGTTAGCCATTCACATGTTATTTGAGAAAGTACCAGGTTTATATGGATCAGGAGTGATTCCTGCACGCTTTGAAGAATTTAAAGCAAGCATCAAACGTCTAATGATGGATCAATTCTTTACTAAATCGAACGTTGATAGGTTTTTATCAAAAGGAATGGGTTCATCAATTAATATCAACCTAGAACCCGTCATTGATACGATTGACTTATCACCGACGTTTGATTCTTTAGTCGACGTGATCATGAACTCACAATTTGGCGGGATGATCGCGATGATGGGTGGCAGTGAGGCAATTCAACCTTTGCGTGAACCCTTTATGAAAAAGATGAAGCTATCAATCACTGAAATCAGCCAACAAGAGCAATTTAAAACAGCATTAAAGGGTCAACTTGAAACGCCAGATATGATGGATGATATTCAAAAAACCATTGAAGAGATGATTGACCAACGCCTTAATGAACTAACTCCAAAATTAGTTAAAGAAATGGTTCAAGATATGATTAAGAAGCATCTTGGCTGGCTTGTGGTCTGGGGCGGTATATTCGGTGGAGTGATCGGCTTGCTATCAACCCTAATCTAATTTGTGTTTGTAGATATTCTTATTATTACAAACAAATAAAAATGCCAGCATCGATAGAGACTGGCATTTTTTATTGATGTCACCCAAACATTAATTAATGAATTGGGGCATCGTCATCGGTATTGAACTTACCAAAATGTGCTTCAAGTATTTCAGGGGTTAATTCACCCGCGGCTTCAAGACGTTTTAGTTCGGCAACAATCGCTTTTTGATCTTCAATTGAAGGCAATGCCACTTCTGGTTCATTTGAACCCTGCTGTACCATTTCTTGAAGTTCTTTTTCAACATCACTCATGATTATTTTCTCAATTCATTAAAACAATTAAGGGGATTCTACAAGAGTTCCCCATAAAAGTTAAACTTTGAATGCACCAACTAATTGATCTAATCGTTGTGAAAGCGAATTAAGCTGCTGACTTGAATCGGCAAGCTCTTGCGCTGTCGCTGTGGTTAGCTCATTAATGCCATTAATCTCTTCAATATTTTGATTAATCGTATAAACCACGGTTGATTGCTCTTCTGTTGCGGTGGCGACTTGCGTATTCATGTCTGAAATATCAGTAATGCTTAATGCGATACCCGCAAGCACCTCTGTTGCCATGTCTGCTGATTTTACACCACGCGCAGTAACTGCGTGGCTGGCTTCCATCGCATCAACGGCATTTTTGGCTTCACTTTGGAGTTGATCAATCATCTTTTGAATTTCATCAGTAGACACGGAGGTACGGCTCGCTAACTGACGCACTTCATCCGCAACAACAGCAAACCCACGGCCATGTTCCCCTGCACGTGCTGCTTCAATCGCCGCATTCAGTGCCAATAAGTTAGTTTGGTCTGAAATACCACGGATCACATCAAGGATTGAACCAATATCTTGAGTTGTTCCTGCTAATTGCTCCACCACTTTGCTCACTTGAACCAAATCACCTTCCAGTTGAATAATTGCATCACGAGATTGAATCACCGTTTGGCGTCCATTCTGAGTGCTTTCTTCTGCATCACTGGCGGATTGCGCTGCACTGGCTGCGTTTGAGGCTATTTCATGAATCGTACTGCCCATTTGGTTTATCGCCGTCACAACTTGCAACGTTTGGTCGCGCTGCATTTCGCTGTTATCACGTGTCGAGGTTGCCTTTAGTGCCACATTTTCCGCAGTTACATGCAATACATGGCCGGTCTCTACCACCTCGGCAACCGTAGTATGAATTTTTTCAACAAAGCTGTTAAAGCCTTTTGATAGCTCCGCAATCTCATCATTGCCTTTGACTTCAATGCGATGAGTTAAATCCCCTTCGCCTTCTCCTAGCTCACGGAAGCGACTGGCCAATTCATTAATCTTATTTGTAATCGAACCCGCTCCCCATATTGCAAGGGACACAAAGACCGCAATAATACCAATTATCCACATAATAATGTCTTGAGTGGATCCATGAAGGCTTTCAAATACCTCATCGACAGGCACTTCAGTCACAATAAACCACGCCATCGAAGGAATGTAATGCGAGGCAATAAAGATCTCTTTGCCATTTTTGTCCATGCGGCTTAGATTGAAGTTTTGTTTTTTCAGTAATACCGCGGCTTCTTCTCTTCCCACAACATCACTGATGGATTGTTTACCCATAATGGCGCTATTTTTATGGATTTTAATGTTACCTTCGCCATCCATTAAGTACACAAAACCCGTTTTCTCAATACGAAAACCGTTTAATAATGAAACCATGTCATCTAAGGATTTAGAAAAACCCGCCATGGATAACCCATTCAATTGCTGAAAGTTAACAAACAGCTTCACATCGCCATTTTGTTCAGTGAATACGTTCAGCATGCGCTCAGGGCCACTTTGAACAAAATCGAAGAACCATGCATCTTGTTGTGACGTTAATCGGCGCAAGAAGCCATCTTGATTCCAATAATCCGCCGTTTTACGGTTAGCAACCGAAGCATCATTCAGACTAAACTGTTGTTTTAATTGTTTCAGTTGATCGATAAGGATTGTTTCTTCGTCTGCGGTCATATCAGGATCAGCGATGGCATCGAGAATAAACGGGTTATTCGCCATTTGTTCAGCGGCTGATGAGATCATAGAGACTTCTTTGTCGACTTCACCACCAATGCGGTCAAGAATGGTTGGCAATTCTAGCGTTGTTAGCCTTTCATCAAGGGTTTCGTACGCTTTTTTTTGGGCAACAATGCCCACAAGAGACGTTGAAGCAATAATAGCGATAACAATACCGCCCACGAGTTTCTGTTTTATTGTTAGATTAATCATAATTTTTCCACAGCTAAAATAGACCCTTTGTATAACGACCGAGCCAATCATTACTTTAATAAATAATTGGATTTAAATTCATTTACTAAATAGTTGAATAATCGTAATTAAACCCAATATTATTAGGAACTAATGTGGCTTTCATCAGTCACAACACAATAATTACGAAACAATCGATACATTGGGTGAACTATGCCAGCGTTAAAAATTCAGCAATTACAAACTTATCTTGAATCTCAAGTTATTGGTCAACCGGATTTAGTAAAACAATTATTGATTGCCTTGCTTGCCGATGGACATATCCTCGTTGAAGGCCCTCCAGGTCTTGCAAAAACACGTGCCGTTAAAATTTTAGCCGATTCTATTGAGGGGGATTTCCACCGCATTCAATTTACCCCTGATTTATTGCCATCGGATTTAACGGGAACGGATATCTATCGCCAAGAAACCGGCGAATTTACTTTCCAACCGGGGCCTATCTTTAACTCTTTAGTGCTTGCGGATGAGATCAACCGTGCGCCAGCCAAAGTTCAAGCCGCCATGCTTGAAGCCATGGCAGAAAAACAAATCACCGCAGGTCGCAATACGTATCAACTGCCTGATTTGTTCTTAGTAATGGCAACGCAAAACCCGATTGAACAAGAAGGGACTTACCCACTGCCAGAAGCGCAACTTGACCGCTTCTTAATGCATTTGGATGTGGATTACCCTGGCGCGGAAGACGAGCTTGCCATTCTTCGTTTGAACCGTGGTGAAGCATTAGGCGAGCAAGCAGAGAAACCACAACCATTAGCGCAAAGTGAGATCTTCTCTGCTCGTAAAGAAGTGCTGTCTATTTATATGGCACCTGAAATTGAGCAATACATTATTCGTATTACCATGGCAACACGTAAGCCAATGCAATACTGCCAAGAGTTAGCAAGCCAACTTGAAATGGGTGTCAGCCCTCGTGCCACACTCGCGTTAGATCGCTGTGCTCGAGCGCATGCATGGTTAGCTGGCCGTGATTTTGTTAGCCCTGAAGATGTGCAAGCAATGGCCTACCCGGTATTGCGTCATCGTCTGCTTCTTAGCTTTCAAGCTCAAGCAGAAGGCATGACGGCAAATAAAGTGGTTGAGCGTTTATTACAAATGGTTGCCGCGTCTTAGTTAGTGATTACGTATCGCTAAACACAACGCTAATAAATAAGCAGATATTGTGAAGAAAACAAATACTCTATCACTGCCACCACACAGTAACGGCGTTACATTGTCACTTAATGAACTGGTTCATTACAAGAACCATTCATTACAGTGGTTACCGCCATCTCAATCTGTTTGGTCAAAAATGAATGGTAGTCATCAAAGCCGACAAAAAGGCCGTGGCATGAACTTTTCTGAAGTACGTCAATATCAACCGGGCGATGACATTCGTTCGATTGACTGGCGCGTTACCGCACGTACAGGAAAAACACACACTAAGTTATACAGTGAAGAACGTGAGCAGCCAACCATGCTATTTGTGGATGTCAGTGACACCATGCGTTTTGGTTCTCAATTACTGTTTAAATCCGTACAAGCCGCGCACTTTGCCAGTTTATTAAGTTGGATAACCTTAGCAGAGAAGGATCGTGTCGGAGGGATCATTTTTGATGGTCTTTCGACTCTTGATTGTAAACCTTCTTCTCGTCAAAAAGTGGTGTTGCAGTTTCTTCAAAAAATCATAGAAAAACACAACACTAACACAAGTAGTGAAACGAAAAACACGGCAGAGCAAGCGGATTCTTTTGTGAAAGGATTACAACAACTTCACCGTCTTTGCCCTAAAGGCAGCGAGATTGTGATCATCAGTGATTTTTACGCCCTCACTGATGAGTGTAAAGCCATCTTCAGCCAATTGAGTAAGCACAATCGAATTCAATTTGTGATGATTAGCGATCCTCTTGAGCAAGGTGTTACCCGCTTTAATGGCGTTGAGCATGTGTCTGATAATAAACGAACCGCGTGGTTGGATTTCTCTTCTCTTTCCACCAAGAATGCATTGCAACAACAAGCGAATTTACATAAAGCGTACGTGCACAACATGGCAATGCAATTAGGTATTCATCTTCATACGTTGTCATCGGGCTTACCCCTGTTAAGTCAACTGACCTCGTTATCGGATAAAGGAGCGAAATAATGTCTTTATCTTCCATCGCAGATCCCGGCGCTGCACCGCAGTCTCCCGCTTTACCTTTAGCGGATATTCACTTGCCAGCCGCTCCAAGCCTGTCTTTATCATGGCAAGGTTATGGGGTGATTGTTTTCATCATCCTAGTGATCGCCCTACTCGTCTGGGCTTTAATTCGTTATCGTAAAAAGCGTCAATTACAACGTGTTGCTTTAGCTCAATTATCAACGCTAAAACCAACACAAACCCGAGAGATTGCGACTTTATTAAAGCAAGCGGCATTGAGCCATTTTCCTCGCCAAGACATTGCGGCATTACATGGCCTTGCATGGTGGCATTTTATTGAGCAAAAACTGCCCGTGAAGAAACAAGCAAACGTGCATTTCTCTTCCCGTTCAGAAATGTTAGAACAGGCACTGTATGGACAACACGAATTATCAGAAATCAATCAACAGCGTTTCTATGATGACACTCGTTATTGGTTCACCCATGCACTGCCCGTTAAACGAGTAGGCTCACTACTCTCATCAAGATCATCAAAAGGAAAACAACATGATTGAGTTTGTGTGGTGGTGGGCATGGTTTTTATTGCCAATTCCTTTTCTCTTTTATTTCTTTGTGCCAGAAGAAAACGTAGGCGAAGCGATTCATCTTCCTCGCTTACCAGAGCAAGGCGAATATAAGCAACCGAATAAACGCATCAATATCGGTTTGATGTCAGTCGCTTGGGTTTTATTGGTTGGCGCATTGGCTCGCCCCGTTTGGTATGGCGACCCTGTTGATATTCAACCAGAACACAGGGACATGATGCTAGTGGTCGATTTATCCGGCTCAATGTCAGAAGAAGACATGAAAACAGATTCCGGTTTTGTGGATCGCTTAACGGCGGTAAAGCGCGTAGTGTCTGATTTTATCGAGAAACGTAAAGGCGACCGATTAGGGTTAGTCTTATTTGGCGATCATGCGTATCTACAAACCCCCCTTACGTTTGATAGAAACACAGTACAAGAACAGCTCAATCGGACGGTACTTGGTTTGGTAGGCCAACGAACCGCCATTGGTGAAGGGTTAGGATTAGCCACTAAAACCTTTATTGAGAGTAACGCACCTCAGCGAACCATCATTCTACTGAGTGACGGTGCAAATACCGCTGGCGTATTAGATCCAATTGAAGCGGCACAACTGGCCAAAGACAATAACGCCAAAATTTATACGGTGGGTATTGGTGCTGGTGAAATGCAGGTACGTGGATTCTTTGGTAATCAAACCGTCAACACGGCGCGAGATTTAGACGAAGACACACTAACAAAAATAGCAACGATGACCGGTGGACAGTATTTCCGTGCACGTAATGCTGATGAATTGGCAGAGATTTATCAAACCATTGATAAGCTAGAACCAGTGACTCAAGCAACTCAAACTTGGCGACCTCATGAGGAATGGTTCCGTTACCCTCTCATGGGCTATTTATTCATTATTTTCATTATCGTAGGAGTAAGAAAACGCCATGGCTGATTTTACTTTCCTTTATCCGATGTGGTTTTTAGCGCTTATCCCTTTGGGATTGTTGGTTATTATTCAGCGTAAAAACCGCCATCATGTGGGCTTAATTGCACCGCACATTGCTAAACAGCTTGGAATGGTTCAGAAAAAGCAATCCAATACGTTTTTATCTGGCTTAATACTGACGTGGGTATGTATTACGACGGCGTTAGCAGGCCCGAGTTTTGGCTATAAAGACACGCCGAGCTTTCAGCTTTCTGGTGCTCGTATTTTAGTGATGGACATGTCTCGCTCGCTTTATGCGACAGACGTAAAGCCAAATCGCTTAACGCAGGCAAAATACAAAGCGAATGATCTTCTGCCTTATTGGAAAGAAGGCATGACAGGGCTAGTTGCCTACGCCAATAACAGCTATTTAATTAGCCCATTAACCGAAGACAGTAAAACGTTAGAGAACTTGATTCAAAATCTATCGCCAGAAATCATGCCCTACAAAGGCAAAGGCAGTAATTTATCTAGCGCGATTTCTCAAAGTATTGAGATGATGAAAAAATCAGGCCATCAGCAAGGAGACATTATCGTTATCACCGATGGCATTTCAAACGCACAGCTAGATAAAGTCACCGAACGGGTAAAAGGCACAAAATGGCGCATTAGCTTGTTAGGTATTGGGACTAAAAATGGCGCCCCCATTGAATTGCCTTCAGGTCAGTTATTGACAGACCGTTCAGGAAAAACCGTTGTTGCAACCTTGGATCCTCAACCGCTCATTACCTTAGCGAATGAAACCAAAGGCATTGCTGAATTAATTCAATCAGACAACAGTGACATTGAAGCCATTGCTCGATTAACCAAAACTCCCGTAGAGCAAATCACTCAAAACAGTGATACACAAGTAAATAGCCGAGCGAATCATGGGTATTGGTTACTCTTCCCTATTGTCTTATTAACTCTGCTTTCTTTTAGAAAAGGGCTGATCTTAGCCTTATTGTTGGTATTGCTTCCGGTAGATAAATCGATGGCAAATACTCTGTTGTCTGATGACTACAATGCGCATCAACAATTTGAACAAAAGAATTACCAAGAAGCCAGTGGGCAATTTAACTCGAAAGAGTGGAAAGGCGCAGCACAATACAAAGCCGGTGATTATAAAGGAGCCATTGAAAGTCTGTCTGGATTAAAAGACCCTCAATCTCAATATAATCTGGCAAATGCATTGGCACAAAGTGGTCAGCTTGAAGAAGCAAAAGAAAAATACGAGTCGTTGTTAAATAACAATCCTGACATGAAAGATGCAAAAAAAAATCTTGAGGTTGTGAAAAAAGCACTAGAACAAAAACAGCAACAGCAACAGCAACAGCA
>NZ_CAWPRC010000197.1:0-13291 GCF_963890165.1 Aliivibrio sp. SR45-2
AGAAAGTGCTTACCACCCTTCTTGTGGCTGCAAAATGGGCAATAAAGAAGACCCAATGGCTGTACTCGATGAACAGTGCCGCGTACGTGGAATTACGAATTTACGCGTTGTCGATTCTTCTGTATTCCCAACCATTCCGAACGGAAACTTAAATGCACCCACCATTATGGTTGCAGAACGTGCCGCCGATTTCATTCTTGGCAACCCTATGCTCACAGGGGAACAAGCGCCAGTTTGGATAGCACCAGAATGGA
The DNA here is from genome assembly GCF_963890165.1 of Aliivibrio sp. SR45-2. NCBI lineage: Bacteria > Pseudomonadati > Pseudomonadota > Gammaproteobacteria > Vibrionales > Vibrionaceae > Aliivibrio > Aliivibrio sp. SR45-2. The sequence continues at coordinate 255 of NZ_CAWPRC010000197.1, forward strand.
AAGAGAAACAACGAATAAATACACCAATAAGAGAAACAAATTCACTCTCTTAAATAATAAGAAACACAAAAAATACAGTCAGCATCGCCGTTCTAACCAATGGCGAAAGGAATCATTACAAGGAATTATTATGTCACTTACAAAAAAGACACTTGCCACATTAGCGATCAGCTCATTCGCTTTTAACGTATATGCCAATCAATGTGAAACCGTTCGTTTTGCCGATGTAGGTTGGACAGACATCACCGCAACAACCGCAGTCACCTCTGAATTGCTTAAAGGCATGGGCTATAAAACCAAAACCGATCTTCTTTCTGTTCCCGTCACTTACTCTTCAATGGCGAATGGCGACATTGATGTCTTCTTAGGTAACTGGATGCCAACCATGGAAGGGGATATCGCTAAATACCGTGAAGCGGGCACAGTAGAAACCGTTCGTGCTAATTTAGAAGGCGCTAAATACACACTTGCCGTACCAAAATACGTGTACGACGCAGGCGTTACAAGCTTTGCAGATTTAGCTAAAAATGCCGACAAGTTCAAAGACCGCATCTACGGAATCGAACCGGGTAACGATGGCAACCGCATTATCCAATCCATGATTGATTCTGACGCGTTTGGTCTTAAAGACTTCAGTGTTGTTGAATCAAGTGAAGCCGGAATGGTGTCGCAAGTTTCTCGTTCAGTGCGTCGTAGTCAGTGGATTGTTTATTTAGGTTGGGCTCCACACCCAATGAACAGCAATGTTAAAATGGAATATCTATCAGGTGGTGACGACTTCTTTGGAGCCAACTATGGCGGCGCAAGCGTGTATACCAATGTTCGTTCTAACTACCTTTCAGAATGTAAAAACGTAGGTCAACTTCTTCAAAATCTAGAGTTCACACTAGAAATGGAAAATGAGCTTATGGAAGAAATCCTGAACCAAAAAGTACATCCAGAAAAAGCGGCTCAACAATGGTTAACGAAAAATCCAGAACAAATAAAAGTATGGCTTGAAAACGTTACCTCTCTACAGGGTGATTCGGCCACAAAAGCGGTTACAGAATACCTAAAACAAGTGAAAGCTTAACTAAAAAAAGGTGGGCTTCGGTCCACCAAAGAATTTAAGGAAATATTGTGAATTTTATTACAGAGCACAAAATCCCTGTTGGGCAATGGATGGAAACAGGCGTTGACTGGTTAACTATTAATGCCGCTGGTTTTTTTGATGCCATTTCATTTTTTCTAGAAACTATTATTCTCTTTTTAGTCGATGTCTTTAAATGGATGCCACCTGCGCTTCCTATTCTTATGACCGCTGCTATTGCGTGGTATTTACACAGAAAGCCATCATTAGTGATTTTTGTCGTCGCAGCACTACTCACTATTCTAAACCTTGGCTACTGGCAAGAAATGCTGGAAACCTTTGTCCTTGTTTTTGCAGCGACAACGATTTCCGTATTAATTGGCGTACCGATTGGGATCATGGCCGCACACCGACCTTGGCTTTATACCGTGCTAAGACCAATCCTTGATTTAATGCAAACCGTACCGACGTTCGTGTACTTAATTCCAACGTTAGTGTTGTTTGGTTTAGGCATTGTTCCGGGCTTAATTTCTACCATTATTTTTGCTATCGCCGCCCCTATTCGTCTTACGTATCTTGGTGTTACAAAAGTGCCGGGAGAGTTAATTGAAGCAGGCAAAGCGTTTGGTGCAAGCCGCATGAAACTGTTAGTAAAAGTCGAATTACCCGCCGCCCTACCGAGCATAATGGCCGGCATTACCCAGTGTATTATGTTGTCATTATCGATGGTTGTTATCGCGGCACTCGTAGGGGCCGACGGCTTAGGTAAACCGGTGGTTCGAGCGCTTAACACCGTTAATATCTCACAAGGTTTTGAAGCAGGATTAGCCATTGTTCTTGTCGCTATTATTCTTGATCGCTTATGTAAAGCACCGAATCAGAAGGAAGTATAACCATGGATGCGATTACTATTAAAAACCTCGATGTGGTGTTTGGAAAAAAACCAAAGCAAGCATTAGCATTGCTTGACCAAGGTAAAACTCGTCAAGAAATCATCGATGAAACAGGGCACGTTGTTGGCGTAGATAACGTCTCTCTTTCGGTTAAAGAAGGCGAAATTTGCGTTCTAATGGGTTTATCTGGTTCCGGTAAATCAAGTCTGCTTCGCGCCGTTAACGGATTAAACGAAGTAAGCCGTGGTGAGCTAATGATTAAAAATGGCGACAAACTTGTTGATGTCGCTCTGTGTGATGAAGAAACCTTACGCCATTTACGTACTCAACGTGTTTCGATGGTTTTCCAAAACTTTGCATTAATGCCATGGCTTACAGTCCTTGATAACGTCGCTTTTGGTTTGGAAATGCAGGGTATCGAAAAAAACGAACGCCGAGCAAGAGCTCGTGAACAAATTGAAATGGTTGGCCTTGCTGAATGGGAAACGAAATACCCTCATGAACTTTCAGGGGGTATGCAACAACGTGTTGGTTTAGCTCGTGCATTTACGATGGATACGGACATTCTATTAATGGATGAACCCTTCTCGGCCCTTGACCCCCTCATCCGTGCTCAGCTTCAAGATGAACTCCTTTTATTGCAAACTAAACTGAATAAAACCATTTTGTTTGTCAGCCATGATTTAGATGAAGCGTTAAAAATTGGCAATAACATTGCGATCATGGAATCAGGTAAATTAATTCAGCACGGCAAACCAGAAGACATCGTGCTTAACCCAAAAACAGAATACGTGAAAGATTTTGTTGCTCACACAAATCCATTAAATGTATTAAAAGGCCGTTCATTAATGCAGCCTCTAGATTCACTTAAGCAAGAAAATGACTGTTGGAAGATTTGTAATACTAAAAATCTTTGGGTAAATCAACACCAAGGTAAATTGAACATTGAAGGTCAGCCAACGCTTACTTTAATTGAATGGGATGAATCAACGACAGATCTGTCTTTAATCAATCATTCAACACTGGTTATCGCAAGCCCAGAAATTGGCATGCGTGATGCGATAAAACTAAAACAACTCAGTAATCACCCAATTTTACTGGTTGAACATAATCAATTAGTTGGCATTTTAGATAACAGCGAATTCTATAGCGCACTGATTGGTGACTTTACATTACATAGCGCCGCGTAATACCTAAGTAAAAGGGTGGGAATTCTCACCTTTTATTTTTTGAACCTTAGAAACACCTAAATAATACGACCTCCCCCTGAATATCTTCCATAAATACACTATCTTGAAATAGCGACATCTTGTTGTCAGGCCTCAATTGAGAGAAAAAACAACAATGGATGAGCAAGCAATACGAGAAAAGATTGAGAATAGTACGAACATCAGTACAATGCGGAAATCAACAACGTTGTAAACCATTCAATTTTACATTTATACAAAGGCTGTTACGTGGATAAACATGAAGAAGTTTTGGTCGCTATTCGTCAGATAATTCGAGCTATCGATTTACAATCGAAAAAACTGAGTAAAGAATATGGATTAACCGGTCCTCAACTTATTTTAATGCGTGCGATTCAAAGCATGCATAATGTAACGATCAAAGAACTGTCAAAACATACGAACGTAAGCCAAGCAACCACCACAACCATTATCGATCGCTTAGAGCATAATGGTTACGTTCAACGCATCCGTAGCGAATCTGACAGACGAAAAGTACATGCAAATTTGACTGAAAAAGGGGAAGAGTTACTTAGTAAAGCCCCACTCTCTTTACAAGATAACTTTGTGAACAAGTTCCATAATTTAGAGTCATGGGAACAAAGTCTTATACTGTCTTCGATGCAGCGTGTATCTTCAATGATGAACGCAGAAGACATTGATGCAGCCCCTGTATTACAACTTGAAAGTATTGCAAAGATCTAACGTTCTCATTCCGATTATCGAGATAACGTTCAGTTAAAATAAAAAAGCCTCTAATTAAAGAGGCTTTTTTGTTGCGTAGAAAATAGTTATATAAACCATTTCCACCAAACAAAAATAGCTAAGAATCCAAACAAATAAATGAGGCCAACAATCGACAACGCTTTCAATTTTGGTCCCATTTTCAACTCATCTGGCAATTCTGTTTTTGTTACTAAGATGTAGTTAAGCACGGCAAAAACAGGGGTCGTAATAAAGGCCATGATCATCGCGAAATTTAACATTCCCATCAATGATGAAATGAACATTGTGACAATCAACATCGCTATTGCAGAAACAATGATAACCCACCAGTTATAATGCTTTGGCTGATCTAACGGTTTATTTTGCAACAACAATTGCGCTTCTGACACCGCTCGAGAATAGCCATCAATAACCGTAATAGTACTGCCAAAAATACAGAAGAAGGCTATTACAGCAATCAAATAACGCGACCATTCACCAATCGTTGCCGCATAAATACCAACTAACTGATGAGAAAACCCAATCCCCGACGCTTTAAATTCAATGCCTGATCCGTATAGCACTAATGCGCCTAATGATAAGAAAACCACCGCTAATAACGCCGTACCAATATAACCGACATTAAAATCAAATAAAGCCGATTGTGCCGTCACTTCTTGAGTTTGGCATTGACGCTTTAACCACATAGACGTGATGCTTGAGATTTCAATCGGAGCGGGCATCCACCCCATGGTAATCACTAAGAAACCAATCGAAGCAATTGACCATACTGATGGCCCTTCGTAATCTACCGGAGCGACTGAGCCATTAGAAAAAGCCACACTAAGAGCAATAACGGTCGTAAAGGTTAAAATAACCATGATGATCTTTGATAACAAATCAAGAGCTTTAAAGTGCCCAGCAAACAGTATCGTCATACAGGTAACAAGAACAATTCCAGAAAGCACATTCAATGACAAATCAAAAGGTAAAAAATACCCTAATAAGCTGGCACTAAACAACAATAACGCAGCGGTATTTATCACCGCAGAAATAGCACTTAGCACTAAAAACACCCACAAATAACCACGACCTAATTTGTGATACCCCTGAATAATACTGTCACCCGTGCCAACGGTGTACTGAACTGCTGCTCTAAAAAATGGGTATTTCAATAAATTGACAGCAAGAATGAGAAACAATAACTCCCATCCATAAATAGCACCCGCTTTCGTTGATGCCACTAAATGTGACCCACCAACCGCAGCAGCGGCCATCATGATCCCTGGCCCTAATGATCTAAATAAATCTTTCATTTTTAACTTTGGCTTCATGCCATCTTGTGTGCAAGACTGTCCCATATATGTTCTTCTTTTCCTACTTATCACAGATGTTAATACATTCCTTAAATGAACAAATTCCTTTTACATTTAAGCTAACAATTAAATTACATAAAGGGCTCACTTAAATCAATTTAAAAAATGAATAAATACGTTAAATCTCAAATAATGATTAAACTATCAATAATATTTGTTATTTACTTGTTCTCATAAAAATAATTCATTCACGTAAAAAATAAAATTGGCACGTGCCAATTAAAAAGCAAATAAAAAGGCCGCTAACATAAACGGCCTTTCTTATCGTATTTATGATGAACATCATCAAATGATATTGACGCCTAATCCATCTCTTGAAAAGCGAAATGTAGTCTTACTACCATAAGTATCATAAACATCAATAGAACCAATAAAGTAAGTTGACGCATGTATAGGGTTTAACGATATTGCGTATTTATAATTCCAAATATAATTAGTAACAAAGACTAATGAATTGGTTGTATTCCCAGAATTATTGACAGTATAAGTCTTATATTGCTTATTATTACCGCTGATCGCACCGTAATAAAATGTCTTTGACGTTACACCTGTGTTTGGCTTAAATACATAAAGTGTTGATTGCCCTTTTCGCACCGTAGAATTGTATGAAGGACTCGCAAAAATCACTTTGGCGTTATTCGGCGTTCTTCCGTTTCTTGCATATGAGCCTTTATAATCAACATAAGCAATCTTTCTACCATTTGGAGGAGTGTAACCTCTGAGCCAAGATTCATGCCCTAAGCTATTTTTCATCTTAGTATGTAAATTTTTATCCCAGTCAGCAACTGTAAAACTTTGGTCTTCAAGCGCTTCAATTCTTACAAATGACTGATTAGAATCGCCATCACATGTACTTTTAAAGCTGCCATTCCTTGTTGTTAACTCCACGCAAGCGGACACTATATCCTGACTATTTGTCGTTAAATATTTTGTTAAATAACTCTGGCTTAAATTCTGAGGACCACTACTTCGAGAAATTAGGTCATTTGAAAAGTGTTGGTTTTTTATATCCGTTACATTCCATTGTGACAACGTGGCGGCTGTATATAATTCCTTTATTGATATATTTTTAAGAGAATCTCCACTCTCTATATCATAAAAAACATTTAACTTTGCTTGCATATTACCATTAGCATAAATTGAAGTATTAGATGTTCCATTCCCTGCAACTATTCGTAAACCTTTAATACTCGAACTTGGTGGCGTTGGCGGACCAGAACGTTCTAAGCTACCATCAGGTGGTAAAGAAACAGCTAAAGCACTCGATGAGATAAATATAGATAATAAAAGACTAGATATTAATGTCGAATTTTTCATAAATAGAATCCTTATTTAATTAAAAATAATAAATAATGTATTAAATCTATCATTGCAATGAACTTGCTATGATATTAAAAAATTGATAATAGTTACGTGGACGGTATAGATAATAAATATTAAAAGAGTTCAATTACTGATAAATAATTATCTACTTTTCTAACACCCATAATGATTTTAGATTCAGTACCATAATAATCGGTCACTTTAATGGCACTGCTATTTCTGCTTATACTTTTTGATGCTATAACCCCTGAATCATAAACTTCAACGTCACTTGAACCGATGGTGGTCAACGTATTACAAGGAATCGTTGTATTAGAGCTCGCACCTGGTACAGAACAGTTCAAGTAGCTTTTATAGCCTGCTTGATACTTTCCTCTATCTAATCTCATAATTTCAGTGATAATTGAGAACAAATAGTTTGGATCACTTTTAAATGCATAAGGTATGTTTTTTTCTAAAGTAAGGGCATTAAAATTATTCCAACCAGTCGACTCAACATATTTAATTTTATTAACGCCCATATTCGGTAATACCGCCCAAGCCATAATATGCGATAAATGATACGGATCGTCACTTGTCGGCGTTGTACTTCCGTATTTACTAATCAGACTATCCTGTAAATAAAGCGTAGATGTGCTCTCTGATAAAAGATGATCAACTTCAATATCTAAAATAGTCGGTGTTTCGCTTGTTTTTCTTAATACTTGCTCTTTAATCTCTTGAGTTAAAATTCCTGTCGGTTGATTTAGCGTATGCTGATATTCGTAGTCATCTATTTCGGAAGATATATCCCACGGCAAAAGCTCAAAGTTCTTTTTTGTTAGATACACGGGGTTGATTGCATTAACAAACACACTTGCTTGGTTAGTTCCAGGCTCACATGTTGAAGTCGTAAAATCTTGCCCCTCTTTAGTTGCTGTTAATTCAACGCACACAGACACTGATCTTGGCGAGCTTGTCGATAAATAGCGCTGTACAAATTTAGAACTTCTTAAATGACCAATTCGTTGCCCACCAATATTATGCAGATATTTATTTTCGAGCGAAGACTGTTCCCAATCATCTAAATCTTGCCCTGTATTGTATTTTTTTAGTATCACGCTTTTTAATGAATACCCAGGCTCAAGATCATAAATAATATCTAGTGCCGCTTGCATATTACCATTCGCATATATGTCTGTATTACCTAACCCGCTGTCAGATAATATCCTTAAATCTCGAACCCATGAACCCGGTGGATTCGAATACGCATTTAATGAAACAAGTGCAGATAAAAAGACACTTGATGTAAATATAAACTTTCTCATAAGATAAACTTCCTTTTTAATTTAGTTGAAAAATACACTTATTATTTACTACTTATTTCAGCCACACCTCTCCAATATAAGCGTTCCTTAAAATACACATCCTTTATTACGTTTAGGCTGCACCAATAAGAAGCCCATCACCAATCGTGTTATCAACAAAGCGGGAATAAAAACCTTGTCTTTGATTAATACCTTGTTGTAATGCATTAATTACTTGAGGCGAATGAGCGGCAGAATTCGACACAAAGACAGATGAAGATTGAGTAACCTCAGAAGCACTTGAACTGCTGTTCCCTTGTGTTTGAGCAATCACTTGATCGGTAATTGACCAAGGGTCTTTAGAAACAGAAAGACCTCGTTTTGCCCAATCCACTCTCATATCAAATTTTTTGTCTGATTTGATCCAACTCTGCTTTGTTTTACCAAACGATTTTCCGGTAAATGACGTCACTAACTTAGGGTTCCAGTTATCCACGGTTTTAATGATCCCTTTAGAAACTCCACCACCGAATTTAATGATTGAACCCCATAATTTCAGCTTTTTATCATCTTGTACCGTCGCCGCCATCACCATTGAAGCGCCAACGACGCCAACCATGTCGGCAGATAGACCCGCAAACTTGATGGTTGGAGCTTGGGATATTTGACCCAATATATTTTTATTAGAAAAGCCTGTAATTTTAATAAACGTTTTTGATCCCCACGCTTTATGCGCAAAAGACATTCCACTTCCTGCTTTGATCGTTGAAGCAATGCCTTTCACTCCCCCAGCAACGGCTCCGGCTAAACCAAAAGCCGCGGACGCAATTTTTAACCCCTTCGTTGCTGGGTTTGAACTATCATCAATACCAGCGACCGCCATATCAAGAACACCACTTACCGCACCTGCAACACCTCCAATTACGCCTAATGCAATGACAAGAGTTGCTCCTCCTGTAACCACCGCTGAAACCGCAACAGCAACCCCAACAATAAAACTGAACAACCCAAAGAAAAAACCTCTCGCGTTAAACTCACCCGTAGGATCAAATTGATTGATGGGGTCATTAATACAATAACTATACCCATTAATCCCGCCCTTCCCATGAGGCGATTCTAAATTATCAAATTGCAGAAAACTCTGTGAAAGTGGGTCATAAACACGATACCCATTCCCTGTATGATAAAGTCCGATATGGGTTTCCAAACGGTGTCCATGATAACCAAATTGTCCCAAATCAATAGATAAAGGAAGTACTTTGTCAAACACCATGGCATTCACAGGAAACGCTTTGTATGACCACAAAGTCGCCCCACTAACACAAGCCGTTTGTTTTAAAAAATTACGTCGAGATAAAGTAGTAAACATGGATAATCCTCATCCAAAAGGTAAGTATGATGAACTAGAGTGAGTCGCCTGCTCACGCGTAGACCCTAAATTACTGTTCGTTCCGTCAAGATAGCTATAGCTTGCTTTAGTGCTTTTCGGATCCGTTGTGATCGTCAGTGATTTACCACTGTGCGCCCCAGAGAAAGCCATTGATTCATTGGCTCTCATGATTGCAACTAGCTCGTCATGGTGATAATAAAGTTGGGCAATGTTCCCTAATGCATCAACGGAAACACTTTGCATTCCAATCGCATCGTAATGGTACGTGCGTATTACTTTTTCTTGATCATCTCGTATTTCAGATAACTGACCATAATTGTTATAGCTGAGTTGATACCCTCTTTGTGATAAATTCACTCGATTACCAAGAGCATCGTATTCAAAAGATTGGTTGGGGAAATCCCCGTGTGTATTATAAATATTGAGTAATCGAGTCGGCATGTCAGTATCGAATATTCGGCTTTCAGTGTTCACAATCCCATTTTGATACTGTGTGACCAAATCCGTAATATTGTCGAAATGGTCATAATAAAACTGCTGCTTTACGATCTCTCTTCCCATGACATCTTTCGGCGGGTTCACTCCTGCGCTGACAAACTCAGTAATTCGACCAAGTTGATCATAATCAAACGTTTCTGTTTGAACTATTCCATTCGTCGTGGTTTTTCGCTCGATAATCCTCATAGACTGGTCATAGGAAAGATCCATTTTTAACGTCTCTTTTCCATTACGAACCCAACGACGACGACTTTCCATATCATTGACACCGTAATCCAAATACATCTCTACTTGGTCATTTCCATCCTCATAATGTTGCGAGACAAGCCGATCAAATTGGTCATAACTGAGATCAACGACGGCGGTTGCATCACGGCTTCCAAAGACAAGTTGTTGAACACGGCCAAAGCCATCATAAGTGAGTGCTTTTGTGTTGCCGGTAAAATCACGCATAGACAACAAAAGTCCTTTTGCTGAATATGAAAACGTGGCGTTTTCTGTTGTCGCGCCTAAGCTCGTCACCGTTTTTTTACTTGGATTTCCAAATGCATCGTACTCATATTGACTGCTTGTCATCGATGCAGAATCACTCACAACTAACCCACGTTTGTTATAGCTAAAGCGTCGAGTTGAGGATATATCATTACTGACTTCTTGCTTTGTAACCAGCCCAAGCACTGGGTGATAGGTGTACGTCGCCGAATGGCCATTTGGCAGAACAACGCTTTGATAACGGTTTGAATCATCATAATCCTTGTACTGGTAACGTAAGCCATTGACGTGCCTTTCCGTCAGGCGCCCAAAGTCATCGTATTGATTACTAATAATGGTCGCGTGGGTATTTTCATTATCACCTAATAACCCCTCTCGAGTATGAAGCGTTAGGCTTTCTTCTTTGGTTCTTTTGTCATAGCTCATTCTATCGACAAATGACTCTGAAGCGTTCTTACCCGCAAAACGAGTTGCTTTTTCTATCACGCGATCAAACGCATCGTATTTGAACTCAATCACTGAACCACGACTTGTTTCTGTACGAATTAAACGGTTTGTTAGGTCATACTGATAAGGGATTTCGTAAAGAAGTTGGCCTGTTCGATCAAAATACTGCTCCGAGACGGTATTGCCCCACGTATCTTGATGAGAAATAACGTACCCTTTCCCTTCGATGCCTTTGGTGTGAGTTCGAGATGCATAGTCAAATTGGTTTATTTCTACCGCCCCTGAAGGGTAGATAGTGCGACTAATATGGCCATATAAGTCGTATTCATAACGCGTTGTTAATTCTAGTGTTCTCGTATCAAGATTGTCGTATTGCGTTGTCGAGATTTTCTGGCCAAACGCATCATACTGATTGGTGTAAGCCATTGTGTTATTACTGCCAATTTTTGTCGCCATTGAAAGGACATGACCATTAGCACTGTAGGTCTGAACGGTTATTTCACCCTCAGAATCTTCGATACTTAAAACATAGTTGTCACTATCAATATGACTCTGGTACGTTTTTTCAGAATAAAGGCTGTTATCTTTTAATAAGCGTTCTTTATTTATTTGATTCAACTCATCGTAATTAACTTCGAGCTCTACGCCTTCTGGTTCTTTTTTATAAATAAGTTGGCTATCTAAAAAATCATAATGCTCGGTATTGGAATAATATAATGATCCATTTTCCGTGAGCACTTGGTAAACAAGGTGATCCTGATTAAAATCATACGTGTAAGAATAACGCATCGGAGTCTCGCCAGACACCACTGAAGATTCTTCTCGTTTCTTTCCGTAAACTTCAATATTTTGGCGATTTTCATAAAACTGATAATTCGTTTTTTGCCCATTTATTTCTTCCGTCTCAAGAACGTAAAAAGAATGATCATCTAATAAAGAAGGTAATGTCTTGTAGGTAAATTCTTTTTTATTTACTACGTTTCTTTTTCTATCCAATATGCTTTGTGATACAGGGATATTTTTAAAATGATTTTGTGCACTCTGCTCATATTGACTCACCGTTGTAATACCACTTTCATCAGTGTGCTCTATATTATTCCCCCACTCATCAAACTGATAATATTCCAACTTTTTACTTATTGAAGAACCATTTAAAAATGCAATTTCTTTCTTTTTCAAATAGGTATATTGAGGCTCCTGATATTCAATACCAACAGAATTATTTGCATAATATTCATAATTTACTTCTTGGTATGATGATCCTCTAGAGAGATAACGCTCTTTTTCAATTAAGTGATATTTGGTGTATGTCTTCTGAATTTCAATCTCATTATCGATAGTTTCAATTGCAGAATATTTATAGTCTTGTGCTGCTTTAAAAAGAGTGTCTTCACCGGCAACGTAAGCCCGATCACTCGCAAATCCCAAATAGTTTTTATCCGAATAGGTATAAGTATGCGTTCGAATAGGTAATGCGGTACCTTGAGATACCCTCATCTTCGTAACTTGTGGTACATACTTATTTGGCGCGCCATCAGGCATTAAAAAACCACGTTCGTAATACGTGACTTCTTCTGAATATCCGGCTGGGTAGGTTGTTTTTAACAACAGATCCATTCCTGTATCACTGAACCATGAGTATTCGAATTGAAAATACAAATCTTCTCTGTTGGGTAATGTCGCATACGACAAGCGTTTAAAATCACCGCCACTTATTTTTCTAATTGTGGATGACTTAAGCAACATATCTTTGTTATATAATGAAATTTTTGTCAGCCATTCGTCTGACCACGTATCAATATTTATACTTAATCCAAAACTGTCTTCCACTTTATACAATGTTCTTTGGAAATTATAATTGGTGTACGAGAAACGAAGAAGATGACCTTTTGCACTGTATAATCGACTGAGAGTACCTTCTTTCCAATCAATAAATTCGATCTCTCCAGAGGCATTAATAACCTTTATTTCACCTTGCTCTGTCCCTGGCGTAGAGACATAGTAAATACGGACATCTTTTAATTTTCGGTATGGCGCTACATACTCATTCTCTGTTGAATTCCATTCAATTTTGAATTGTTGACCATTTCTCAAACTCAACATTGAATTTACATTATCAAAAGAACTGAGTGGCAATGACCACCCTCTTCCAAAACCGACATCAATCGCATTATTTGTATTATAACCAACAGTTAAATCAAAATAAGGACCATAAATAATTAAACGGCTACTGGATGAGAAATCATGCTCAGAATTTACGATGCTTAAAAAGAGCATCGCGGGTAAGGTGACTTGAAATACGAGCTTAGAAGCGACTTCAATAAAGTTGTCG
>NZ_CAWPRC010000198.1:0-12522 GCF_963890165.1 Aliivibrio sp. SR45-2
AAATAACGCATTCTGTCGTAAATATTCAATGCTAATCATCATTGTTCATTCATACTCTTTTCAACATACGAAATAGGAATTTATTAATACTATGATCAGAAAATACAATGCAACAGACATCAATCAAGTGCTCAGCATTTGGCTTAACGCATCAATTAAAGCGCACGATTTTGTGGCTGAAGAGTTTTGGCAATCACAATGTGAAAACATGCGTAATATCTATATCCCAGCATCAGAAACGTATGTTTGTGAAAAAGATAACGCCGTCATCGGTTTTTATTCTTTATATGAAAATCATCTTGCTGCTATTTTTGTTTCTCCAGAACATCAAGGCAATGGCATTGGGCAACAATTAATGACGCACGCTAAACAGCAACGAAATGCACTAAGCTTATCTGTCTATAAACAAAACGAAGCCAGTTACCAATTCTACTTAAAGCAGGGGTTTTCAGTGAAGAGTGAACAAGCGGATGAGCATACTGGATGCATGGCGTATTCGATGACGTTTGATGTGAAATAATAAGGGAAGAGAGGTAATTAACAACTACCTCTTCTTTTATTTAAGAAGCAAAACAGACAAAATTCTTATCTTCATTTTTAATACGATTCTGGAAATACAATTGATCATCATCAATCATATATTTTAGATCAAACTCAAATCCTTTTAGGGATTCAATATCTCGAATAAAAATAGGCGCATTCTTAGGTTGTCTATGCCAATCTATTTTCTTATAAACCAGTGATATTTTATTCTTAGCAACCGTTTTGTACCCTAATTCATAAAGCAATTCGTACTTTTCCCTCTCTCCGTTTTTAAACACTAATTCCCCGGATTGATAGAGTGTTAAATTCGAAGACGAAGCAAAATCAAATAAATCTCGTTCAAGAATTTCTTGATACTTTTCATAAGGTGCTGAAGTGAAGCCCGTCGACAATTCATTGCAAGACCAACGAGTTCCAGAAAACTCGGTATTCTCTGGCATCCATTTATAAATACCGGCTCCAATTAAAATTAAGAATAGAACTAGATTTACTATTCGCATATTAATTTCGCTCTTTTTAGGCCGTTCGCAATAATGGTTGGTAAATTTTCATGTGAAAACTTACTTAATGAATAATTACTATTTCGGTTGCTGTTTTTTGCAACAATGTACCCTTTCAATGAGTAAGTATCGTCATCGTACACAGAGTCATACATACGGATATAAATTTCAGCATTACACTCAACTAAATTTAAAGACTCAAGACCCGATTGAATAGCCTCAATATTATCTTTACCTCTTGTGTTATTAAGTATGTAGAAATCTGTATTTTTTATCTCAAAATGATTGTAATTTTCTTTCACTAAAAAATAAGGAACGGACGATGCTTTCTCATACCAACACACTGCGGCGATTAGTGAGCATAAACAAAAAGCGATTAATGCCGATTTCAAAGAAGGCTTTGTTAATAATCGCACGCGAGAACGGCCGACTTCAGTCGTCGGCAACACCGGCACATCGTTACTGATTGCGACATTATCATGAACCATTAAGGGGTCCTCAGCTTGAGGAGACACCAAAACGGCTTTCGGTTCGATATTATCAATAACTGGCGGTATAATTTGGGGTTCAATTACCGGTTGCATAACGACGGTTTCATCTACGGTCAGTAAATACCCTACTTTACTAACGGTTTTTATCGCAATGCCTTCAGCCTCTAACTGGATAAGATTACGTCTTAATCCAGAGATAACATTCGTTAAGGCTTGATCGGTAACAATCGCCCCTTCCCAACAAACATCAAACAGTTCATCACGATCGATGCAATTTCCTTTTTGCTCTAACAATAATGTGAAGACGTTATAAGGCAAAGGCCTAAGTATAATTGCATCATCCGCATTATTACTTAACCTTCTTGTCGCGGGTTCTAAAACCAAATTTGCAATTGTGATTTTCTGCATTTGAGCCTAACGACAGTTAATTCTATTGAGTCATTTTGCTTATTTGAAAACAAAATCAGATGTAATGTAATTAAAATGAACATTTCGTTACGTTTTTTCTTACTAATATGCCAGTCTACCGAAAAAAGAATACAAATCAACGATTCACTATAACTTTGAAATGAAAATCTACGAATTATTTATAAAACAACGGATTAAATAACTTTCATCTTTCAACAGATTTAGTTATCAACCAATTTTGTTTTTTAAAACTGAGATAATAAATCAAACAAAATTCACATATTTGTATTTAGTGTGGAACTCATTTAGTTTATTTCCATCGTCTATTTACTATGTAGTTAACTTTACCTATTAGATTTATACGGGACAACAAAATGAAAAAATCGATACTATTATTAGCGTTACTGTCTGCTTGTTCATACGCAAATGCCGCAACAAATGATGTCTCTGGCGTTTACTTAGGCGGTGGTTTTGGTACGACTGATTTTGATGATGATGGTGGCTTTGGTGCAGCCAACATTAATGATAATGACTCTACCTTTAAATTAATTGGTGGCTACCAGTTTAACCGCATTGTTGCAGTAGAAATGCAATATACAAAATACGGTGATTTAAAACTTACCCATTATAATTCTCCTATTAACGGAACCGTTGAGCATTCTTCTGTATCACTTGCCGCAAACGTAGGTTATACCTTTGACAGCGGTTGGAGACCATTTGCTATTGCTGGCCTAGGTTCAATAGAACAATCAGGAAAAGCATACGGACTTTCTGATAGCGATAGCGGTACTTCTTTCCACTATGGTGCAGGTGTTGAATATACACCTAAAACATTAGGTGGCCTTGCCTTCCGTGTTGCTTATGAAGGCGACCTCTTTGTTGTTGATTCTGGCAGTAATAATATCGATGATGATTACGCAATGACAATTGGTACATTGTACGCTGGCGCAACTTACAAATTCTAATAATAACGATTGTTGACTAGGCTAGGATACGAATAAAAACGGGGAACTTTTGATTGCCCGTTTTTTATTTCAACTCGAATAACAATATGACGTTAAAAATAGACCTATAATTTATTTATCTCACCCAATGTCATTCCATTGAATTTTTCATCGACCGTTTGTTTAAATCAATAGTTAAATAACGCAACCTTAAACATATTAAGAGAATTTAAATGAAGATATTCCTTACTGGATTAACGTTATTGATTGCAGTTCCAACTCTTGTGCATTCAGCGCCATTAGTAACGCCTAATCAAGCAGGTGTTGCTCAAGATCAGGATTACTACACCCAAGACGTGCGTAATACTCGCCTTATTTTTACAGAAGAAAACAAACAACACGCCGAACATGCTGCAGGTGTTGAGAGCATATTACAGCCAGCTTATGAGGACACCTTTGGCTATCAAATGGATGACCGTTTAAATGTCGGCTTGATGTCATCTTATAATCAAATTGCCAATGGTTTTTCGACTCAATTCCCGCTTAACCGACAAATCAACTATATGGGTGGAGCACAACTTCCCGACTATTTCTCATCAAGCTCTTGGCTCGATACCTTGTTGTTTCATGAAACCGCTCATGATTACCAAATGAACGCGAAAGATAACGTAGTCTCTAAGTCTATGTTTGCTGTGTTACATAATGGGTCTATTGGACCGATTGGTATTATTCCTGCTGTATTACCTAACTCAACCTCTTCAAGCTTTATGCTTGAGGGGAACGCTGTTTTAAATGAATCTTGGCATGGTCAAGGGGGGCGACTTTATAGTGGTCGATACCGAGCGATGACACATGTACACGCTAAAGCCGGTAACTTATCGCCAGAGCGCCTTTATAACGACACGCTTTTCTTTCCGTATGGAGAGAGTACTTATGTTTTCGGTTCTCAGTACCAATATTATCTCGCCGATACTTACGGTCTAGATGTCACTAATAAGTATTTCAAAAATCGCTCTCAGCATTGGTTATGGCCTTTTCAAGTTAACAAACCAATGAAGAAAACCGTTGGCGAAGATTTTGATAGCACTTTTGCCGCATGGGTTAAAAAAGAAACCCAAGAGGCAAAAGAGATGCAATTAGCACAAGGGAAGGTCATTGCACGCTCTAAATATTATGGTGAACTGAATACCCAGCAAGGCAATATTCTTTTCTTAACCAATCCGACCGCTGTTCGAGCCCCTACTCTGGTTCATTATGATTTAACCAATAATGAAGTAAAAAAAGAAAGTAGCAGCTTAGATATGGGGAAAGTCTATTACAGCCAAGATAAATACTATACGGTTTCAGGACGTCGTACTTCAGTTTGGCGTACCACTCAAGGTTTATTTAATAACGATGCTCAAATTAAAGAAGGCAGCGAAGGCCGAGTTCATCAAGGCTATATGAGCGATGGAAAAGACGTGTATTTCAAAACCACGGAGTCTTTTGTTCAACCTCAACTTTATGTTGGCGACAAGTTTTATAGCGCAGTTAATTCATCGGTCTTAGTTAAGAATGACAACCTCTATTACTTTGTCCAAAAAGGTAATAATCGAACGTTATATCGTAATAAAGAAGCGATCTTAACCCTACCCGCTTTCTATACCATCGTTAAAGATGTGGATAGCCAAGGCAGAGTTTACTTTATCGCAAACACTGAAACAGGTAGCTCTCTTTATCGAACTAAAGACGGGGAAATTGAACGTGTTCTTAGTGCAGACAACGTAATTGATGCTCGATTGATTAATGATGACAAAGTACTAGCAACAGCGATCTCTGCGGATGACTATTATTATGTTGTTGAAAATATGGAGATAACGGCAGAAGCGCCTTATCAAGTTAAGCTTTTTTGGGATGACAAAGGTGGCCTAGCCGATCAACAGCAGCAAAAATTAGCCAACCTTGAAGACAAACAGCTCAACACCGATACGTCTTATGGGCTGTTCAACAATATTCACTACAGCCGAGGGGCGTTAACGGTTGGCGCAGTGACTGAGAAAAAGGATAACGGTGATAGTAAGCAAAAATTACGTTATAACGCGACGTTTGAGTTTACTGATCCTCTAGAGCGTAGCACCTATAGCCTTTGGGCAATGAATGATGATGAATACAGTGATTTGATCGGTGCTGGTTTCAGCAATAACCAATTTTTCATTATGGGTGGTGTTCGTGCTTATTATGTCTTAAATGATAATTACTCTGATAATAATATCCAAAAAGATCAGACTCGCAGTAGCGGGGTTGCTGCTCAGTTACGTTTGCCCTTCCTGCAAACAGGGTTTTGGAATGCGGAAATCTCTAGTAATTTCTATCAAGATTACAAATTAGATGAACGTGAACCCTTATCTGCTCAGTTAGATATATCTCGTACAGAACACTACGGCAATAGCTGGTTATTAAACAAAGAAGCCGCGGTTTCACTTTATGGCGTTCAAGATCGACATGACATGATTCACGGTGCTTCTTTATCTTTTGGCACTGATTTACCTTCTGAGTTTTACATTAACCTATCAGGAAAGTATTCAGGCAGTGATACAAACAAAGCAGGGATATATGAGCGTCGAGGTGTCGAGCTAACACAAGGCAGTGATTTTATAAATAACGACCCTAGTAGCTTTATTATGCCGTCACTTAAAGACGATGCTTTTGCTGAAACTGCTAGCTTGGCTGAGTTAAAACTATCAAAAGTGATTAACCTATCAGCTTATTCTTTCAAAGGCCCAATATCATTGCGTCGTGAGATGATTGAATTTTCTTACCGACGTTATGATTTAGGAAATGTAAATACTCTGGGTGACGTAGCGATTAACCAAGGCGTTGTTGGGCTTCATTTTGATACCTTAATAATGAATGTATTGCCTATTGGATTTTACACTCAATATATTCACAATGATGAAAACCCAATCACCGATAAGAACAGCTTCCAAGCCGGATTATCCGTTCCATTATAATCGCTAGTCTATAAGTACCAAAAATCCCCTTACTCTCAACAAATAAGGGGATTTTTGTATTTATGACGAAACTTATTCAGTGCATATTTGAAGATAAATTAACGATCAGGATATTGGCGTGACTTTTTTCTTATCGAGGATCACATAAGCCATGTATCCTACAACAATGATATTAATAATGAATGCACCAAAACTCAGAATACTTGTACGGAAGATAATTTCATAAAGTTCAAAAGGGATATAGATAGCCCCGCTGACTAAAGCAAACCATTCAGTCCATACTTGTGCTCGCCATAGTCCATAAGCTTCAACAAGTCGAATGATTGAATACACCACCGCAGCAATGGTAAATAACATGATTTTAGCGTCAGTTAATCCACTCGCAGCATCAATAAATACACTAGGTAAATGACTTGCCGGATTTAAGTGTAAACGACTCACTATTAATTCAGCTAAATGGCGTAAATTATGACCCGCTAAAGCATGCACCCCAAAAGCAACCAATAGAGAGATTATCCCCTTACTGGCTTCCAATATGGCAACCGCACGTAGCCCTTTCTTTATTGTTGTCACATTAACCTCTTTCAACTCAACACTTTCTCTTATAGAAAAAGTCATTCAATAGCACGAGTATCCCCCCTAAATTCTATTTTTAAAAGCTTATAAATACACATAGAAGCAGGAAAAAATTTAGGTTGTAGCCCTATCGTTAATATTAACAATTAAGATAATAAACGCATTTACAATAAACATTTGAAAGTAACGATATGTTAACTAAACCAACGATTAACTCATAAATTAGCGATTTAAACACATTCTCAATAGTGAATGACCCCTAATGTAAACTCATAGGGATCTTATCTATTAACCGCTTTATTTGCCTTTATCTAGTCTTAGTTCGATGACTCTAATGCACTCGATTTTCGGTTTAGTAATAGACTAATAAATACGGTTATCACTACAGGTAAAAACCAACTCGCATGAGCCGAAAAGAGAGGAATATAATGAGTTAATGATGCAGATAAAGAATCAGACAATAAACCCAAAATATGCAGTGCATCTAACCCACCAAATACAACGCTAATCATCACAACACTAACGTATGAAATAGTATTGTGTTTTGTCGTAGGTAAAAACCACGCCGCTAATACTAAAGCAATCGCCACCGGACATAATATGAGTATAGCAGGTAAGCTGATAGCCAAGATTTGCTCTAATCCGAAGTTAGCAACAACGCCCGTCATCGCTGTAACGATAATCGCGGTAATCGCAAACGGAGTGCGGAACGTTTGTTGGCTGTACTCAGCACACGCATTCGTCAACCCTACCGTCGTCGTTAAACACGCCATAATAATAATACCTGCTAATAAGTATTGACCTAGTGGACCAAATATCTCAGCAACATAACGCGTTAATAATTCACCACCATTGGTTGCGCCTTCAGCAATAGACGTTGATGTCGCACCAACATAAGCCATCGCTAAATAACACGCCGACATTAGCAGCGCATAAATCAACGTGACTTTAAGCGTTGCTTGAAAAACATCTTTTGGTGATTCACACCCTTTATCACGAATGGCTTTAATGATGACCCAGCCAAACCCAACGGCCGCAATCGCATCCATTGTCATGTAACCTTGGATCAAACCGCTTGTGATGGCTTTATTCTGATAACTGGCACTCGGATCACCAAGAACACCTAATGGCGTAATAATGGCCGCTAACGCTAACGCGGCTAGCATAAGAACAAGCAGTGGCGTCATGACTTTACCAATGTAATCCACCAACTTACCTCTTTGGAAAGCCAACAATAATGTAGCTCCCACAAACATAACCGAGAAAAGCATTAAATGATCACCAGAAAAGAAAGGCTTGATTCCCATTTCATACGCAACCGTTACTGCTCGTGGCATTCCAAACGCAGGACCAATTGCAATAAAAAGTAATACCCAAAAAGCAATCGCCAATGGTTTCGGTAACGCTTGAGTTAGTTGACCACTGTCACTCAGTCGCCCTAAAACAATCAGCGTTAATGCTGGAAGTCCAACCGCGGTAAGTAAAAAGCCGAGCATTGCTGGAAAGAATTGAGTGCCTGCTTCAAGGCCAAGAAAAGGAGGAAATATGATGTTTCCTGCACCAAGGAACATGGCAAACGTCATTAGACCAATCGCAAGCAAGTTGTGTTTTTTCAATGTACAAGTCCTTATTGCTATTGGGCTGTGCCCTATTAGCTTTATTGTGGACCGTCAGATTGGCTGAAAAAAGAAGAAGAAAATTAAGAAGTCCTCCGTCAGCCTGGCTGACGGAAGTGCCGCCAGCCTAGTTAATAATCACTAGAATGACCGCAATAATAGTTGATGTTACACGCGACACAGCACCGAGCACTATTTGGCACAAAGCAGCAAATTTTGGGGCTGTAGAAGAAAACATGGATATATCCTAGTCATTTATCGTGGTAACCAAATCAATATATAAGTAATAAACCACAATGTAAACACAATAACAGTTAAAAATCTTGCCGCTATCACATGAACCAGTTTGATTCACTTTAAGTATTGGAAAATTCTATTTTTTCTGCCACCCAGTCCAAAAGTTTTTTTAATGCCTCATCGGGCATATCAAGTAGCGTATCGCCAATGTACCACTCAATCTGAACTTGATTCTCTAATGACGTGTATTGTGGATTACCAAACCAGACTCCTTTCTCTCTCGCTAATTGATCACGCATCATCGAGGCTTTCTCATAACTTAAAGGAAGATATAAATGCAACATATTCGCATTGGGTTTCGTTGGGTTAACCGTAAATTGAGAGTAACTATTTAATAATTCATACACAGACTTAGTGCGTTCAAATAAGCTAGGCATTGCTTTTATACGCGTCTCAAATTGCATGGCAGCAGAAACAATATATGGTGTTTTGTGATAAACATTACCACCTTGGCGTTTCATCCATATGTCTGCTTTTTCAATCATGGCTTTACTGCCAAGTAGCATTGAACCACCTAAGCCATTAATTCCTTTGTACAAGGAGACATACGTGCTTTCAAAACCCTTAGCGATCTCTTGGTATGACTTGCCATAATAAGCCGCACATTCCCAAATTCTCGCCCCATCCATATGCAAATGAATCTGTTCTTCTTTGCAATGCTGCTTAATTCGTTTCAGTTCAGACCATAAAGGCAATTGCCCTCCAATTTCTCTCATTGGTAATTCATATACCGCAGCCGCTATTTTATCCGGCCATGCTTTTAAATCATCAACATTCCACGTTCGAAATACATGACCAACAGGCAGAACGTTAAATCGATTTTGCAATTGATAGCCTTGACGTTCATGGCGAAAAATATGACAGGTTTCATGCATGGCAACAATATTGTTATTTTTCTCTTCGCACACCATTTCTAATAACGTGGGCTGAGTCATGGTACCCGTCATCACAAACAAGCCCGCCTCATAACCCAATAGATCCGCGACTTTTTGTTCGAAGGCTTGAATTAATGCTCCTTCACCGTACACATCATGATGAATATCATTATCTCTACACCACTCAGCCATTTTTAAAAACTCATCGGCTGGTTTGTTCTCTTTATTACCAGAAAGTTGAGTATGGCACTGCTGTCGTAATGTTACTGTCATCAAAAATATCCTTATTAACAAATGTGCCCGTTATTCTTAGGCCTACGTTATTGTGCCGTTTATAAACAAAGAAGCAAAGCATTGTAAATAGAATAAGGATTGCGCATCTTTTACTGCCGTATTTGCAAATTGATTACTATTTATCTACATTGATATCTCTTTCGTCATAAATAAAGGAATTTTCATGACTATGCTTTCCGACATCACTCTCACCCCTTTTTCAAATTCACTCAATGTTGCGATTCATTTAATGACCAAAGCCAAATCCCATTTTGAAACGCAAAATAGAGAGCAAAATGACATTGTGGGACTTCAATTAGTTAATGATATGCTTCCTCTTTCATTCCAAGTAAGTTCAATTTGTAAGCATACTCTTGGGGCAACAAAAGCCGTATTAAGCGGTGACTTTTATATTCCATCACCTTTAGGTGAAATTGATTTTAATGGCTTAATTGAATTACTTAAAAATACACAAAAAGAGTTGAGTGAAATTACAGAAAATGAGGTCAATTCACGCTCAGGTGAAACCGTTATTTTCCACTATCCAGAACGACCTATGCCGTTTACTGCTGAGAATTTCATTACCTCATTCTCAACACCAAATCTGTATTTTCATCAAACCACACTGTACAACTTACTTCGAAAAGAAGGCGTGCCATTGAGTAAATTAGATTTCATTGGTGCTTTATCTCTTAGCCCTTCAGAGTAAAGTTCACAATAGCCAATTAAAAAAGCCCTGTTTAGCAATCACTAAACAGGGCTTAAATAGAACCAAGGTATTATTAATCGGTTGTTTTTCTATCCAAGTCCACCACATATTCCAATATATCGCCTGGCTGACATTCAAGGATTTCACACAGTTTATCTAATGTCGCTAAACGAACAGCCTTTGCTTTCCCATTTTTTAAAATAGACAAATTTGCTTCTGTGATCCCAACTTCTTGGGCCAAGTGCTTTAGGCGCATTTTTCGCTTCGCCATCATGACATCTAAATTTATACGAATGGTCATCACGAATCCTTAAATTGTATGCTCGTTTTCATCAGCAAGAATATACCCTTCTTTCATGACCCATGAAATTATTAACGTAATAAAACCAAATAGTAACGTTAAAAAATCCATACCAACAAAACTGATCGCTAATATGCGCTCACCGGGAGGATTATTAAATGATAAAATCACGGACATTGCTGCACCATAAATAACAGAAAACCCTACCCAATAAAACAAGCTATATCCTAATTTCTGATAACTCAATGCATTCTCAAGCGAGAAAATTTCATTACGCTCGTAGTTGCGAAACAAATGAATTAATACATTTAAAGCGTACATCACAACACTGCATAACAATAAACTAACGATGATGGCAAACATACGAGTTGTTAACGTTAGTGGTAATTGCGTATAACTATTAACATCGATCGTAGTCTGAATAATTCCGAATGAGGTAAGAAAATCATATTGAGTTTCAATGGTTAACCAATAATAAAGTACAGCTATCGGTGTAAAAACCAAAAATCCTTGAAAAAGTATACGTGCGCGGCGACTTTGTTTTTGAATATTAGACATAATGAATAACCTTATTGATTTGATACACAGACAATACAGTGCAAACAATGTCAAATCAATATAATTTTATCGCAAATCAATATAATTTTATCGCAAAACGATAATAAAATATTAAAAGTCGATATGCAAAATACAAAAAAGGCACTATTTCTCAAAATGCCTTTTCATAAGATTGACTAAATTTTTCCGGTAATATCGACAGTATGACTAATAATACTCGTCCCTTCACCAACGTTCCCGTGTCCAGGAACAACAAAATTTGCTTGAGGGTATTTCGTTAATACTTTTTGAGCAGACCCCGCCCATGCTTTCATATCGGCATCACCAGTCCACCCTATCGTATTCACCTCATTTGCTCGCATTAAACAGCCGCCAAGTAATACTTTTTCTTTTGGTAACCATACCACCGCATTATCTTTAGTATGGCCTCCTCCCGGATAGAAAACTTCAATCTTATTTTCTAACAACACAAAATTATCACCTGAAAATTGATGATTCGTCGCTTTCTTGTTATCACCTTTCAAAAATTTGTTCGTTAATGCAGACGCGTAAGTCTCAAAGTGATGTTCTTGCAGATATTCTAAACCACCAGTTTGATCTTCATGAAAATGAGAAAAGACCGTTTTCTTTAATGTTAATCCTCTGTTTTCAATCCACGTCATCAACTGAGGCATGTTCGACGCATTCCATGGCGTATCAATCAAATACGCATCCTTTCCATCAACATACACTAAAGAATTAGCATCGACCAAAATAGGTTTCTTTGGGCTCTGTAAGTTTTTAAATTCACGATACGATTTAACTAAAAACACATTATTCGTGATTTCTTCAAATTGAAGCGGTTTAACTACAGGCTCTGCTGCTGCATTAAAGCCAATAACCGAGCTTAGTAATGCGAGAGTAAGTTTAAACATAAATTTCATTCCTTTTTAAATATGACCGTAAACATACAATATTCTCCCTCTTGCTACTGTTAATTAAATGTAAAATATTCATTGAGATCAACACGGATTTTTCGTTTATTTTCAATAATCGACTTAATAAAAAACAGTTTTGTACAATCTTCATGTCGATTTAATGAGTTATTGTATAAAGAACTCAAGGATGAAAAAGAAAACTTATGACTTTATTTTTAGCAATGGCAATGTTTGCACTCATCACCTCCCTCTCTCCTGGGCCGGTAAATATTCTCGCTACCATTACTGGTGCTAATCATGGGTATGTAAAAACCATTCCCCATATTTTTGGTGCTACTGTTGGGTTTGTCTCTATTCTTATCCTATTAGGATTAGGGCTGATACAAGTCTTAGATAATTCCCATACGGCAACATCCATTTTAAATTACCTTGGAAGCACTTTTCTGCTTTATTTGGCTTATAAAGTAGCGACGAGCGATAGAGCAGACAAAGATAGAGATAATAAAGGCAATGCTCCAACGATG
>NZ_CAWPRC010000199.1:0-12259 GCF_963890165.1 Aliivibrio sp. SR45-2
GGCTAACTTGATAATGATAAACTTGTGGTTCTTCTTCATCGCCTTCAAAGCGAATACGTTCTTGAGACAAAGAAAACTCGCCTCTCCACACATCTGCTGAATTTGATTCCATTTCAATCATCTCTATAAAAAAATCATGATTCGAACTCAACGAAATATGAAGAACATCATAATCACTCTCTGCATCTTTTGGTTTAAAGAAATACCAATCACCAAGAAGAAAAGGATTTTCAAAATAGGTAATATTATTATTTTTTAGCTCCACCGTTGCACTTGATGTGAAGGGACTAATAAAAAACAACAGAATTAACAATATTATCGGCTTCATAACTTTCTCCCATTAAATCTACTTTTTATCTTTTATTATTCTCTCTATTAATCCTAGATGAAAAAATGGGTATCTGCTTGAATTTTACGTATAAAAAAACAGAAGCCATAAATAGCTTCTGTTTTTAAATAACGATAATGAAAGCGTTCACTTCAAGAATAGCAATATTCTTAAGTATTAACGTTCCATTGTTGCCAAATCAATGGTAATTGATACTGCTTCGTCTAAATAAGCATCTGGTACTTCGTAATCTTTTGGTATGTCATCAATAGATTTAAACGCTTCTTTTTCAAGATGTTTTTGTCTTTGATTTACACGCTCTAAACGACGAACATCAGCATCATCACTTTCTTTCTCACGCACTTTCTTATTTAGTGAAATCGAAGTAATGTCTTTTTCTGCTTTATAACGAGCAATATCTTCTTGAATGAAACCAAACTCTTCATCTGATTTAATTCGTTCAACATGCTTTTGTGCCAATGGAGCAATCGTGTTCGCAATCTGATTTGTTTGCTTATACTCGGCTGCTTTAATGCTATCCCAAGGAAGTGCATTATCTTCAACACTTTCGCCAGTATCTTTAGCATCAATCGCGGTTGGGAATGCAATATCAGGAACAACGCCTAAATTTTGCGTACTACCACCATTGATTCGATAGAATTTTTGAATTGTGTATTGAACATGACCTAGCGGCTTATCAAATAAATCATAAATATGATTCAATGAACGATGCTGTTGTACTGTTCCTTTACCAAATGAATTTTCACCTAAAATTACAGCACGGCCATAATCTTGCATTGCTGCAGCAAAAATTTCAGAAGCAGAAGCACTATAACGATTTACTAATACAGTCATCGGACCGGTATAAGCAATTTCACCATCAGTATCAGCATTTACATTAACACGTCCATAACTATCACGAACTTGAACTACAGGACCTGATGTAATAAATAAGCCAGATAATGCAGTTGCTTCAGTTAATGCACCACCACCATTGTTACGTAAATCGACAACAATACCGGTAATGTTTTTTTCTTTTAATTCAGCAATTTGTTTTTTAGTGTCTTCAGCTAAGCCAACATAGAAACTTGGTACTTCTAATACACCAATTTTCTTGCCGTCTTGCTCAATCACCTCAGACTTAACTGCTCTATCTTCTAAACGAATCTTATCTCGAACAATTGTGACAACGTGACTTTTTGAATCTTTACCTTCTGGCAAGATATCAAGATACACTTTTGTTCCTTTAGGGCCTTTTATTAATTGAACAACGTCATCTAAACGCCAACCAATCACATCAACAGATTTTTCACCTTCTTGAGCAACACCAATAATTCGGTCACCTTCTGAAAGTTGTTTACTGTTTTGTGCAGGACCACCAGCCACGAGAGATCGAATAACAGTATAGTCATCGGTCGCTTGCAATACTGCACCAATACCTTCTAATGAAAGATTCATTTCAGATTGGAATTGTTCAGCATTTCGTGGGGATAAATAGCTAGTATGAGGATCAACTTCACGAGCAAATGCATTAATGTAAAGTTGGAACGCATCTTCGTTGTGACTTTGAGTCAAACGCTTTAACGCATTATTATAACGCTTGCCCAACATCTTTTGGATTTCAGGCCAATCTTTTCCTGTCATAGACAAGTTAAGCGCATCATATTTAACACGTTTACGCCAAAGTTCATTTAACTCAGCGTCATCTTTTGGCCATGCCGCGTCAGAGCGATCTAACTCAAAAGATTCATCAACAGTATAATCAAACTCTTTATCTAATAAAGACAATGCATAAACGTAACGCTCAAAACGACGTTTGAGTGATAAGTTATAAATATCAAAGGCGGCTTGAGTATCACCCACTTTTAATTGATCATCAAATTTGGTTGATAATGGAGCGAAAGAGGTAAGATCCGCTTGAGTAAACACGTTTCGATTATAATCGAGCATGTCTAAATATCGCTCATAAATGGCAACTGAGAAGTCATCATTCAATGAGAAATGCTTATAATGAGAACGTGTAAAACGAGAAGTAACGCGCTTACTTGCTGTCGCATGCTGAGTTTCAGCCGCTAATACAGGTAAGTCCGTTTCTGAATACTTGGCTTCAAGAACCTTAGCTTCAAGTGCGTGTGCAGACGCTGCTAGCATTACGCCAGCAGCAATCAGCGAGACTCTAAATCGACAATTCATGCGTCGGGAGTACTCCTTTATGAACGAAGGTTCTCCGCTTTAACAACCATTTGTAGGCCGTTTGATAAGCGAATTCGAACATCATCCTTGTTAATTTCTACGATTGTCGCTGGCATGTTGCCTTTACCCATGTTCACACTTACGTTATTACCTACGGTAATTTCGTCAGAGTTTAGAGCACGAGTTTCAACTGGCTTCTCTTGCTTTTTCGCAACAGCAGCAGGTTGAGGACGACGCTTT
Organism: Aliivibrio sp. SR45-2; assembly: GCF_963890165.1. Taxonomy (NCBI): domain Bacteria; kingdom Pseudomonadati; phylum Pseudomonadota; class Gammaproteobacteria; order Vibrionales; family Vibrionaceae; genus Aliivibrio; species Aliivibrio sp. SR45-2. The sequence continues at coordinate 2,762 of NZ_CAWPRC010000199.1, forward strand.
GGTGGAGTAGTAGCACGAGCTGGTTTTTTAGCTTTCGCTTCTTCTCTTGCTTTTTTCGCTTGCTCTTTACGACGAGCAGCTACTTTAGCTTTGCTCTCTTCAAGAGATGCTTTAGCGTGTTCAACGTGCTCTTCTTCTAGTTCACCACAAGGGTTACCATCTAAATCAACACGAGATGCGCCCGGCTTAACACCGTGTAGGTAACGCCAAGAAGATGTGTACTGACGTAAGCCAGCACGTAGCTGAGTTTTACTTACTTTAGAATCATCGCTTAAACGCTCAGCTAGATCTTGGAAGATACCAATTTTAAGAGGTTTAGCTTCGCCTTCTAAAATAAAGCATTTCGGGAAACGCTCAGCAATGTATGCAATAACTTCTTTGCTGTTCGCTAGTTTTTCAGAGTTTTCCATGTAGTTTCCTGATAGATACGGTTTAGTCCGTATATAGGTTTATTTCTAGTAAAGATATTGCGCTATTATAGATACTTAAGCGTGAAAAACCACTACTGAAGGAAAATTAAAGTCTCTTTTCTGCTTCTTTCATGAAATCAACCAGTCCTTTTTCGTCAATTTCACTAAATCGACCAATATTTGGGCTATCTATATCTAGGACACCAGCCAACTTTCCATTTCTATAAAATGGAATTACAATTTCTGAATTACTTTCCGCGTCACATGCGATATGTCCATCAAATTCATGAACATCTTCAATACGTTGAACTGTTTCAGTCAAAAATGCAGTTCCGCATACGCCCTTACCTATCGTAATCCTAATACAAGCGGGTTTCCCTTGGAACGGTCCTAATACTAATTCATCGTCTTTAAGTAGATAAAAGCCAACCCAATTAATGTCATCAAGCTCCATATTCAGTAATGCGCTTATATTTGCAAGATTAGCAATAAAATCAGGTTCATCTTCAATAAGGCCGATTGCTTGTTGCGTTAGTCGTTGATAATTTTTTAAATTCATCTCTACTTCTTTCCTTTGTTAGATCTATTCTAAGTATTAACTATACCAATCACTTGCGACTCTAATTATACTGAGTACAATGCCTCCGAAAATACAATAATAGGAATCATTCTCATTGTGAATAACATTACTTCTCCTACAATTAACTGGAATTGGCTACTAAGGCAAGCTCGAAGCTATAAAAAGCGCCTATTTAGTGCTAATTTAATCGCCATCGTCGCGACACTCATTAGCGTACCGATTCCATTGTTCATGCCATTAATGGTCGATGAAGTCCTACTTCACAAACCGGCTACTGGTGTTGAATTACTAAACACCCTGCTTCCTTCTGCATGGCAAAGCCCTGTCGGCTATATTCTCTTAGTTCTTGTTCTTGTGATCTTAATGCGGATCATCAGCCAAATATTAAATATTATTCAAGGCCGTCAATTCAGTCTTGTTTCTAAAACGATTACTTATCAGATCCGCTTACAACTGCTTGATAAACTCAGTCGCATTAGCATGAAAGAATACGAGTCTCGTGGAAGCGGTGGAATCAATTCACATATCATTACAGACATCGATACCATCGATAAGTTCTTAGGCCCGACACTAAGTCGCTTTATTGTTTCCTTTTTAACGGTATTAGGCACTGCTGGTGTTCTACTTTGGATCAACTGGCAACTTGGTTTATTCATTCTTCTTGTTAACCCTATTGTGATCTATTTTTCTCGAAAATTAGGCAATCGAGTAAAAGATTTAAAAAAGAAAGAAAACCAAGCCTATGAAAAATTTCAAACTCGATTAATTGAAACCTTAGATGGGATTTATCAACTTCGAGCATCTAACCGTGAACGTACCTTTTTAAAGCAGCTACAAGTACAAGCAGATGATATAAGAAACAGTGCCGATCAATTTACCTGGCAATCAGAAGCTGCTGGTCGTCTTTCTTTTCTGCTTTTCTTATTAGGCTTTGAACTTTTCCGCGCTGCTGCAATGATAATGGTATTAATGAGCGACTTAAGTATTGGTCAAATGTTCGCTATTTTTAGTTACTTATGGGTAATGTTGTCACCAATTCAAGAATTATTAAGTATTCAATTTTCTTGGTATGGCGCTTCTGCCGCACTAAAACGAATAAATACGTTGCTGCATATTGATGAAGAACCTAAAGTTAATAGTACTGTTAACCCATTTGATTCTCATGTAACCGCCAGTATTTCTATTTCTGATCTAAACTTTAGTTATAACGAAGAAGTGCATGTCTTAAAAGATTTATCATTAGCTATCCATCCAGGAGAGAAAGTGGCTCTGGTTGGTGCAAGTGGTGGTGGTAAATCGACACTGATCCAACTGTTACTGGGATTATATCAACCCAATAGTGGTCAAATATTATTTAATGGTCATGACACTCGAGACGTTGGATTTGAAAAGATTCGTAACCAAATCTCGGTTGTATTACAGCAACCTATACTATTTAATGACACACTAAGGCATAATCTGACATTAGGCAGTGAATATTCTGATGATTTATTATGGAATGCGCTTGATGTAGCTCAACTGCAAGATGTCGTCATTCAGCTAACGGATGGGTTAGAGACGCAAATTGGTCGCCAAGGTGTAAAGTTATCTGGTGGACAACGTCAACGATTGGCTATTGCGAGGATGGTATTAACCGACCCAAAATTTGTTATTTTAGATGAAGCAACCTCTGCACTGGATACTGCAACAGAAGCGGCATTACATAAGGCATTAAGTGATTTCTTGGTAGGACGCACAACACTCATTGTTGCTCATCGACTAAGTGCCGTAAAACAAGCCGATACGATTTATGTTTTAGATGATGGAAAAGTAACTCAATCAGGAACTCATCATGAACTCGTTACACAACAAGGACTCTATCAGACACTTTATGGATCAATACAAAGTTAATCTCTTGGATAACCATCGTGGAAGACGCTAAGTTTCGTCGCTGTCACGGTTGTGACCTTGTTGTAGAAGTTGCGAAGGTAGACAAAAAGCAAAATGCTCACTGCCCTCGCTGCAATACGCAGCTTTATCGTGGTAATCGTATTTCACTAAACAGTGATTTGGCGATTGCCATTGCTGCGTTGTTACTATTTATACCTTCGCATTTTTTCCCACTCGTCACCATTAAACTATTTGGTGTCATGATCCCTGCTACATTGCCATCAGGTTCAATCACTCTGATGTCTGAAGGGTTTCCAATGCTTGGGTTATTGATTCTATTTTGCAGCTCTATTGCGCCTCTGCTTGTGTGTTCTTCCGTTGTCGCAGCACACCTTGCCCTTAGAAAAAAATGGTTTAATTTATTTCGTATAAGCGTTACTACAGTACAACACTTAAAAAATTGGATGATGTTAGATGTCCTTCTCGTCAGTTTAGCGATTGCTTGTTTTAAAATACAAGACCATGCCGATATTTTTGTCGGCTCTGGATTATACGGATTAATCCTTTTGCAGTTTGTCACTTCTTTATTGCTCACTCATGTAAGTGCGCGACGCTACTGGCGAGCATGGCAAAGAAAAAATCAAACGAAGATTGAAGCTCCAATTACGGATCCTCTCAATTCGATACATTGTGAGCACTGCCATTTTACCCAGCAACATGGAACTCATTGTGTTCGATGTAAACGTGCGATTCACAAAAGAAAACCAAAATCCATACAAAAAACATGGGCTTATTTAATCGCTGCTAGTATTTTCATTATTCCTGCGAATATTATTTCCATTTCAATTTTATTAACAAATGGGAAACGCCTTGAAGACACTATTTTTTCTGGGGTTGCAGGGCTTATTCAATCGGACATGTACGGTATTGCCATCATAATCTTTGTTGCCAGTATCATCGTACCTGTAGCGAAAATTCTGGGGTTAGGTTACTTACTCCTTTGCATTCAATTTAAACGTACTATTTTTCATCGCCAGCGTATGTCTATCTATGTCGCGGTAAAATTGATAGGGAAATGGTCAGTCATGGATTTATTCGTAATTTCAATTATGATGACCTTGATTGACCGTGGACAAATTTTAGATTTTACACCCGGAATGGGTGCAGTAGCCTTTGGCTTAGTTGTAGTTTTTACTATGCTAGCCGTAGAAAGTTTTGATTCTCGTCTAATTTGGGATAATTATGAACGCGCCAAAAAACGTTGATTCTTCAATCGAACAAGTAAATATCAAAACCGAACGCGGTATATCCCCGCTTTGGATCTTGCCCTTACTTGCCCTTTGCTTAGGCGGCTGGCTTGTATATTCTGCTTTTGTCGAGGCAGGGCAACGTATTCAAATTTATTTTGATGATGCTCAGGGCTTAACCGCGGGTAGAACAACGATTCGCTACCAAGGCTTAGAAGTCGGTATGGTCAAAAACATCACCTTATCGAAAGACTTATCGAATATCTATGTAGATGCTGACATTTATCCTGAAGCGTCCGAGCTATTAAAAGACAACACTCAGTTTTGGTTAGTAAAACCACAAGCTTCGTTAACTGGGATTTCAGGGCTAGACGCTCTTGTTTCTGGTAACTACATTGCGATTTTACCGGGTTCAGGCGAAGCAAAAACACAATTTAATGCATTGGCTAACTCCCCTGTCATTCAACCTAATTCGACGGGATTAAACATTACATTGAGATCCAGTGATCTTGGTTCGATCTCGGTTGGTTCAAAAATCTATTATAAAAAAATTCCGATTGGTGAAGTGTATAACTTCAAATTAGATGAAAAGACCGACAAGATAAAAATCAAAGCCTTAATTGATGAAGAATATGCTCATTTAATTACGTCTAAAAGTCGTTTTTGGAATGCCAGTGGCATTGGTGCCAGTATTGGATTTGATGGCGTTGATGTGCAATTTGAAAGTTTATCGGCCTTAATTGGTGGGGCTATTGCTGTGGATTCACCCGATGATGGTAAAGCGATTGATAATGGTGAAGAATTCCGTCTTTACTCAAATATCAAAACCGCTGGCCGTGGTATTTCCATTAAAATAACACTACCGGACAATAATCAAATTAGTCCTAATGGCTCATCGATTATGTACCGAGGATTAGAAATCGGTCAGATCAACAGCTTAAAATTATCAGACGATAAAAAAGATATCATTGCATCAGCAACCGTTGAACCCGCGTTTGCTGATTACTTAAATGATGGCTCTCGCTTCGTACTAGAAGAAGCGAAGGTCGGCCTTTCTGGTGTCGAAAATATCGGTAATTTAGTCCGTGGTAACTTCTTAACACTGGTTCCTGGTGAAGGAGATAAATCACGAACGTTCTCGGCTATTCGTAAACCAGAGTTAATAAAACAAGACGCTAAAGCAATAACGTTCTCTTTATACGCAGATCGCTCATTTGGTTTAACTGCCGATACTAAAATCTTATATAAAGGCATTAAAGTAGGTTCGATCACTCATGTCGCTTTAGTTGGTGACCGAGTCAAATTTGAAGCAATGATTTTTGAACAATACAAACGCCTTATTAAATCACATAACAAATTCTTTGTTTCTGGTAGTGTCTCTGCCGAGTTAACCGATTCAGGACTAAGTATTGATGTTCCTCCCGCTCAAGAATTGATCTCAGGCTCGATAAGTTTCACGAGTGAAGGTAAAGGGTACAAGCAAAAGAATTACACGTTATTTAAAAACAGTTCATTAGCCGAACTCGCTCAATTTAAAACAGAAAAAAGTACAGAGCTCACTTTATTCAGTGCAGAACTTCCTCCTATTACCAAGAACAGCCCTATTCTTTATCGTAACCTTGTTGTTGGTAAAGTGACGGATTTCAGCCTTGGTAACGATGGCGTAAACATTAAAGTAAATATTGAAAAGCAATATGCTCACCTTATTCACAGTGACACTGTATTTTGGAATTACTCTGGCGTTAATGTTGAGGCCAGCTTAAGTGGCGTAAATATTCAAGCGGCCCCTCTACTATCCATGATCCGTGGTGGTATTGGTTTTGATAACATTCAAGGCGTAGAAAATAAATTAGGTCAAAAGTGGAAGCTCTACTCAACTCTTTCTGAAGCACAAGCATTCGGAAAGATCATTGCTTTCACTGCGAAAGACAGTTCATCAATATCAAAAGGAACACTGATTAAATATCAGGGCGTTACTGTTGGTGAGATAAGTAAGGTAACACCAAACTTCAAACAAAGTAATGTGTATATACAGGCTCGGATCTTTCCAGAATACGTAAATCAAATTGCCATTCCAGGCAGCCATTTTTGGGTAGTAAAACCAACAATTAGCCTGACTAAAACAGAAAATCTAGACACACTGCTTGGCAGTTATATTCAAGTCACACCAGGAAAAGGAAAAGGAAAAGTACAAACTCAATTTTCTTTAACTGACCAACCACAAGCCGCTGCACTTATAAATTACACCTTAGAGTCATCCACTCGCGGGTCAGTTAAAGTAGGCACCCCACTTTTATTTAGAGAAATTGAAGTCGGTGAAGTCGTTGATGTTAGGTTAGGTGATCTATCTGACCGTATTATTATCACTATTGGTGTTCAACCAAACTATGCTTATTTAATTCGAGAAAACAGTGTTTTCTGGAATGTGTCTGGTGTAAATATGTCGATTGGTATCAGCGGTGCAAAAGTTCGAGCCGGTACTGTTGATAGCATCTTACGTGGCGGGATTGCTTTCTCTACCCCAGATGATGAATCTTTAGCTCCACAGGCAAAAGAAAACAAATCATACTTACTGTATAAAACATCAGAAGACGATTGGCCGTTGTGGAACGCAGCAATACCAAACCCAAATAAATAAGACAAATAACCACACGTCTTAATGTATAAAAAGGCAGCTATTACTTTATAGCTGCTTTTTTATTATCAATTCTTTCAATAATTAAGTCTTTCAATTAATTCCATTTAGACAATAAGCTCAATAGGTATTACACTCCCTCCCATAGTCATCATCCAATGAGATCTCTTCGTGCACGATAATATTTTTCTACCCGATGCTTTTTTAGCACAAGTTCAAGAAACTATGCCTTCTCACCTTTCTATGGACGAATTTGTTGCCGCTTGTAAACGCCCTTTACGTCGCAGCATTCGTGTGAATACACTAAAAAACAGTGTTGAAGAATTCAAAAAAAGAGCCGAAGAAAAACAATGGCAATTGGACCCAGTGCCTTGGTGTGATACCGGATTTTGGATCACAAGACAAGAAAGCGATACTGTAAAGTTAGGCAGTACCGCTGAGCACATGGCTGGTCTATTTTACATTCAAGAAGCCAGTTCAATGATGCCCGTCACTGCATTATTAAAAGACAATGACAATATTGAAATGGCATTAGACATGGCATCTGCTCCGGGGTCAAAAACAACCCAACTTGCCGCGGGAATGAAAAACAAAGGCGCTTTAGTTGCGAATGAATATTCGTCAAGTCGTGTAAAAATATTGTGTTCAAACGTCCAGCGTTGTGGTGTGAGTAACGTAGCTCTTACCCATTTTGATGGTCGTGTATTTGGTGGTTGGTTACCTGAAAGATTTGATTCAATTCTACTGGATGCGCCTTGTTCTGGTGAAGGGACAATCCGTAAAGATCCTGACGCTATGCATAACTGGAGCCCAGAATCGGTTATTGAAATTGGCGATACTCAACGTGATCTAATAGAAAGTGCGTTCCACGCTCTTAAGCCCGGTGGTGTTATGGTGTATTCAACTTGCACCCTAAACCATGAAGAAAACCAAAACATTTGTCATCATTTAGTGACCGAATTCGGTGACGCCGTCACGTTTGAGCCATTAGGTGATCTTTTTGAGAATGCAGAAAAAGCATTAACAAAAGAAGGCTTTCTACATATCTACCCTCAAATCTTTGACAGTGAAGGCTTCTTCGTTGCAAAGATTCGTAAAAACTCGGCAACGATTGCGCCAGAAGTTAAAAAACGATTAGGTAAGTTCCCTTTTGCTTTAGCAAATCAAAAAGAAATAAAAGCAATTGAAGATGAACTACATAACACGCTGCAATTATCTATTCCTGAAACCAATGAACTTTGGATCCGAGATAAAGAAGTATGGGCGTTTCCAAAAAGAATGAGCTCATTAATCGGTGAAATGCGTTATCACCGTATTGGATTCAAACTCGCAGAAACTCACAAGAAAGGCTATCGCTGGCAGCATGAAGCAATTATGGCTATTGCAAAAGCAGATAATCCAACAAGTTCTGAATTAACCATAGAACAAGCTCGTGAATGGTATATGGGTCGTGATGTTCGTCCTGATAATGTAGGTAAAGGCGAAACCATTGTCACCTTTAACGGTGCCGTGATTGGATTAGGTAAATGGGTTGGTAACCGCATAAAGAATGGGCTTCCTCGTGAACTAGTTAGAGACGGTAACTTATTTTAATCAACGCTAATTAAAAAGTAGTAGGAAACGGATATGCCTTCACAATATAGAATCAAACGGATTGTTGAGATTGGAGACACCCTACACCGATGTGGGTGTGCTCCCTATAAAGTAGAACGTTATACCACTTTTTATGCAAATAAATATGGCATAGAGTGCATGATCCAAGCGACACCTACCTCTATAAACTATCAGTTTCCTGATGATGATAATGCGGTCATCATGAAGCGACACAAGCCAGCAGGCATTGATTTAGGCTTGCTGGCAAATACCATTATCCGCTTACAACAACCATTAAATGAAAGCTCGCCTCCTGCTGAAAGCATCTTCTTTCCTACATGGATGGTTGCATTAGCAAACATTTGTATTCCCCCTGCTTTTTTGATGCTAGTAGGCTCTACCTATGAAGCATTATGGGTCAGCTTTCTGCTTGGTTTTATTGTTTGGGGTTGTCAAACGATCTGCACTAAGCGTCGCAGTATCGCTGTTGAATTTTTTAGTGCTTTAGTCATAACTCTCATCGTTACTTTTATCGCAAGTTTAGGTTTTCCGATCCCCATATTAGGGTTATGCATTGCTGCAATAGTTCTCTTTGTTCCCGGTTTATCTATCGCGAATGCCTTAGAATGCTTAGCATTTAACGACTTAGTCTCTGGCACCAGTTTACTTGGCCAATGCTTTCTTACCTTAATCAAACTTTTTATCGGTATTATCATTGGCTTTCACATTGGTGACGCTTTATGGACCATCCCTGAATCCGTAAAATATCAAAACGAATTTCCTCTATGGTTACAGATCGCAGGTTTACCTTTAATTTCTTTTTGCCTTGGCGTCATGTTTAAAGCTAGATTCCAAGATATGATCTACAGCTTACCTGTCGCCGTTTTAGGTATGTGGGGGCCTTTCTATTTAGGCTTTGATGGAGGATGGGTGGTCGGTACTTGGGTAACAACCGTATTGATCACACTTTATGGCACATGGATAGCTAAACGCTTAAATCTGACGGGTATTATCTTTATTATTCAAGGTATTATTATTCTTGTTCCAGGAAGTCGGGTCTTAGTAAGTGCAAGTCAAAGTGTGTTTCAAGAATCAATACTTCCGATTCCGAGTATTGGGTTATCCGCCCTCTTTATGTTCTCAGCCATTGTTGCAGGGCAAATC
>NZ_CAWPRC010000200.1:0-12192 GCF_963890165.1 Aliivibrio sp. SR45-2
GGTGGTGGGTATGCCATGAGTTGGGTAGAGGGTTTTGGTACTATTTTTGGTTTATTGTGTATTTGGTTTGCAAGCCAAGAAAAAACCATTAATTACGTTTTTGGTTTACTGAATGTCACATTATTCGCTGTCATTTTCTTTCAAATACAACTTTATGGTCTGTTATTACTTCAGCTCTTCTTTTTCTGTGCCAACATTTATGGCTGGTATGCATGGACAAAACCTAACTCTAGTGGAGAAACACTTGAAGTTCGTTGGTTAAGTTCATCTAAACTTCTTGCTATATCAGGAGTGAGTATTGTTGCTATAGCTTTACTAACTATCTACATCGATCCATTTTTCTTTAGTTTAGCAACAATTGCTGTTGATGGGATGAATCTATTTGGTGCTGAGCTAGCTAAACCAGTACTAGCGCCTGATGCATTTCCATTCTGGGATTCGACTATGACCGTTTTATCTATCGTCGCTCAGATTCTAATGACTCGTAAATATGTTGAAAACTGGATGCTCTGGATAGTAATTAACATCATTAGTATTGGTATTTATGCAACTCAAGGTGTTTTTGCGATGTCAGTTCAATACTCAATCCTTATGTTTATCGCCGCTAATGGTGCTCGTGAATGGGCTCGTACAGCAAAAGAAAATAGTAATGATAAACAAGTAGAAAAGGCAATAGCATGAGTAAACAACCACATATTTGTGTTGATGAAAATCAAGTAGCGCCTTATGTCATTGTGTGTGGAGAGCCAGATCGAGTAAATCGAATTGTTGAGTTAATGGATAACGTTGAGCTACTCGCTGAAAATCGAGAATATCGAGTGTTTAACGGTCAATATAAAGAAACACCTATCACAGTTTGTAGTACAGGGATTGGCGCACCATCAATGATTATTGCAGTTGAAGAGTTAAAACTATGCGGTGCTACACACGTTATACGAGTGGGATCTGCGGGTGCGATGCAAGATCATATTCAACTAGGAGAATTGATTATTGCTGAAGGTGCAGTGCGTGATGAAGGTGGCTCTAAAGCCTATATTAGTTCTGCTTATCCAGCCTATGCGAGTTTTACTCTATTAAAAGAAATAAACCACTTTTTAGAGAGTCAATCCGTAAAGCATTACTTTGGGGTAGTTCGATCACACGATAGCTTTTATACCGATGAAGAAGAGCAACTCTGCCAGTATTGGAATAAGAAAGGCATTTTAGGTGCAGATATGGAAACGTCAGCACTATTCACGGTAGGGAGACTTCGTGGATTACAGGTTGCTTCTATTCTTAATAATGTCGTTCTTTACCAACAAGACGTGAAAGAGGGCGTTAATCAATATGTTAATGATAATGAAGCAATGATGAATGGCGAAAGATTAGCCGCCATTACCGCATTAGAAGCGCTATGTAAGCAAGGAGCATAGAGTAAGTAAAATTGTGCTTTAGTGAATTAAAGCGATCTAAAGCACAACTTATGGGCAAAAGGCTAGAAAGAGTTGTGTTTAGAGTTGGATCTAATTAACGTTGCAGCCATTGTTTCTCGATGAGTTCATTATGAAAATCAGTCCTTATTCTTCTGGTCGCTTTTACTCATTTTTAGCCAGTAAAAGTAATAAATTTAAAGAGCTGCTTTATCAATGCCAAGTAAGTACGGGTTATGTTGATGTAGGTACTGAAATACTTCGTCAAGGTGAGGCGCTAGACTACATTTATGTTGTTCCTGGTGGTCGCGTGTCTATGAGTATTTTGGCTCTTAATGGGAGACGATTTCAGCTTGGTGAGGCTAACTGTGATTATCATATCTTTGGGGAAATGGAATTTTTCACTCAAACGCCTTGTCAGTGGACAGTCGCAGCGGATGAGTATTTGCAAGTAGATACTATTTGCTTAAAAGCATTAACTAAAGCCTTATATAAACAGCCAGAGATGATGTTCTTTTTTGCGGCAGCATTAGCAGAAGATTATCAAGACTCAATGGATATCTATACCAACCGTTTGTTACATCCTATTGCGTATAATATTGGGTATGACCTATTAATGCAGAAAAGTGGTATAACTGCGGCATTAGGGAGTTTTGATAAAGTACTTCAAGAAGCCGAGCGATTTGGAACGTCTGAAAGAGTATATCGAAGAGCGGTTAAAAGCCTAGTAGATAAAAATCTTATTGAAAAAAGTGATCAAGGTTTAGTTATTATTAATGAAGATGAATTGAGAGCTTTTTTAGAAGGGCATGAATAGAATATAAAGCTCGCATCGAAAGATGCGGGCTTTTTGTGTTTTTGGCTTGTCCTGAAATGTGTTTACACCTTTATTATAATAAATTCTTTTTAGATAAACTAATTATCGGCTTCACTATTAATATCTATTTGTGTCGAAATGTGCGGTTAATTGATGAACTTCCGGTTCTTTTTTTAGTAGCCCTTCATCTTGTGTTGTTCCCATACGACGTAAGTAATAATGTACTAAAGCTCTGCGAGTTGTGATTTCTAACTCTTTATTTTTCATAGCATAATCGTCAGCAACGATACATTGTTGTTTTTCAGATAAGTAGGGATTAGGTGTAATAGTTAACTGAACTTGGTGATTCCAATCATCATCATATTCTCGCGTATTTTGTGATCTATCCATTAAGTCAGGTTCGTTCCTAAAACGGCTTAATACAAAGTCACGATAACTATTTCTATCTTCACAAAATGCTCTCACATGCCATCTAATACCATCATAAACCAAGCTATGAGGAGCAATTATACGTCCTCGAATTTCAGGTGTTGAGAGGGACACGTAATCAATATCTACGCGAAGATTAGCTCTTGCGGCAGCAATTAAACTTCGAACGATTTTTGGTGATATAGCCCTTTCCGGAACATTCAATACTGTCGATTGAGCTTCCCCCCAATTAAAAAATTCAAATGTTTCTTCTTGGTTGTACTGTTGATGAAGCATCATAAGATATTCATGAGCAGTACCTTGAGTAAATAGAGGCTTAAAGCTATCTGCTGGCCTGTAACCCTTAATTGTCCTATCTAGTATCAATTGATCTTGGCCTGTAAGACTAATGTATTTATTGATATCTCTAGAAGCCTGTTGGCGGCCTATATGAAAAGCGTCACATAGGTGATTTGTTGTCAGTCGACCTTCCCACTGGGCTATGATTTCAATTAATCGAAATCTTACTTGTTGGTCCCACTTAATATCTACTTGAATCATGTTCCTGCTCACAAATGCTACATGTTGATGTGTACAGTATATACATGTAGCAATAAAGTACATATATTTATTATGGATATTGAGAAGGGCGTATTAGATTCAGGAGCCATTTCTGTGAGAGCATTAATTATATGGCAAGCTGTAACCTGACTTAGTTGCCAAAAATTCAACCTAGTTGATTTTCAATCAAGAAAACAACAAAGATCGAGATAAATACGATGATGTATGCCGGATTAACCAAAGTTATCGCAATAAATTCCTATCAGAAAAACAAGATGTTTTCAGAGTATTACTTTGATTCTCCCACTCAGATCACTGGCGGTAACGGAGAAGGAAAAACATCATTATTAAGGCTTATTCCGTTCTTTTATGGAGCGACTGGCACGCAGATCGTCAGGAAATCGAATGTTAATAAACCCTTTGTAGAATGGTACTTACCACACAGCAACAGTTATATTGTTTTCGAGTACATTACTGCTCGTGGTCAAGTTGCTCATGTCATTTGTTATCGAAACCTCAGTACTAAAGGTGGCATTGTTTACCTTTTCGTTAAAGGTCAGTTTGAACAATCAGTGATCATTAAACAAGACAGCGAAGAAAAACCATACGCTATTGCCTGTACAAAATTGGCCGCAGAACTGGCCGTTAACGGTTTGGATTATGAGTCCCGTATTACTAGTGTCAAAGAGTACCGCGAAATTATCCAAAACATTAATGCAGGAACTTTGAACAATCAGTTTCTAAGTTATTCTTTGTGCTCTGGCCGTCATGATGTTCGTCATATCGAAAAAATCACCGCCGCATTGATTCAGGGTGAATTCAACATGGCCGACACCAAGGCGCTTTTTCTTGATATTCTTGAACAAGGTAATAGCACACTAGAATTTGGTGTGGATGCGAACAGAATTGAACAATGGTGCGATGACTACAGCGGTCTAACAGCTTTCCTAGATAAAAAAGATGCATTCATTGAAGCTATTGCGAACAATCAGCAGATCGCGTACTTAACCACTCAGCTCGCCAATGCCTTAACAATCATTCGTGAAGCCTCTGAAAACCTTGATGAGTCCCGTAAGAAAGCAGATCTAATGCGCGCAGACTTTCTTGAGAATAGCGATAGGAAGATTGGCGAAATTAATGAAAAAAAGCTCGATAAAGAGGTTCGACAGAATGCTCTTCAACGTTCTATTACAAGTATTGAGTCTGAGATCGACGTTCATCACAGCAAGCTTATAACATACGAAAATAATGGTTACCCAGAACTGTCGGTTAAGCTTAAGCAACTTCCAGAAATGGAAGATAAGGTGACACATCAAAGACAAAGTTACGCCGATCTTGAAATTAAGTTCAATGATGCTAAAGCAAAGCATGAGAAAGACAAACAAAGCCTTGTTAGTAAGTTCAATAAAGAAAAGTCTGACCTAATAGAGCAAAAACTTGATGCCGAAAAAGAATTCAAGGTTAAGAAAGACAAGATAGACGCTGTGTATCAGCCACAGTTAAAGGAACTGACCGAATCTCATACAAGTTTCACTACTGACAAATCTTCGACTCTAATGAAGCGTAAGGCTGATCTCGCCACTCAAAAACAGCGACTAAAAAATCCTGATATTGATGAGCTTCTCATTGAACAGAGAGAACAATTGGAGTTAGAGAAGGACAGATTGCAAGAGGAAGTCGACACGTTAAAACACACGACACTTGTGATCGAGAAGGAAGGAGGCAACTTACAAACTAAACGTGAAAAGCTACTCGAAAGCTTAGAGGACACTCGTCGTAACAAGCGCGATGCCGAAGCTAGATTCAAAGTAGTCAGTAACCGATTAGACCCAGATTCAGGAACCTTGTTCTCATTCTTGGAAGCTAATCGACAGGGATGGCAAAGCTCTCCACTTGGTCGTATTCTTACCGATGAGCTTTTGATGGACACGACACTCACACCATCAATGACTGAAGATTCAGGTTCTATGTATGACTTATACATCGATACGAGCAACCTAGCTGATTGTAGTGTCACCAATAAAGCTGATCTCGAAGAGCAAGCTAATTTGATGGATCTTATCGATGAGCTTGACGATGCAGAGATCGATTTTAATAAGAAAATTTCAAAAAATAACTCTGCTGTTAAACAGTCAGGTCTAGAGTTGTCACGACTACGCAATGAGCTGCGCAACGCTGAAGGTGACCTAGCTCAAACTAAGGTTAACCTTAACAATAAGAAAATAGAGATTGCCCGTGCAAAAGAGGGCTTAATCGAAAAAATAAATATAAGCATCAAATCGATTGAGAAAGCCATATCCCAGACTGAGCGAGAAGTCTCATTGGCGCTTGAGCGTTTTAAAGAGGCAAAATTAGAGCTAAACAACGATAGGCTTACTCAAATTGGCAATATTGAATCATCACTTGCTCTCACGATCGGCGCTATAGACGAACTACTGGCAAAAAGTACTTTGACGTTAGGCGAGAACAAACAGCGTATCAAAACGGAGTATGAACAGCGGTTGAGCGAGCAAGGTATTAGCGGTGAAATCTATCAACGCTATAAAGAAGAAATTGAATTTCTTGATAATCAGATCAAAAACTTAAAAGCGAAGTCTCATAAGATCAAAGAATATGAGACATGGATTGCTGTTTATGAAGTGGATGACCCTAAGAGGCGTGACGATCGTAATACTAAGGCAAAAGAACTTGAAACGGTGTATCAGGAAATTCAATCTTTTGAAACTAAACTGAAAGAGCTTAGAGTCGAAGCTAATCGAACCAAGAAAGAGTTTGATGAAAAACTCTCTATCTTAAAGAACCACAAGCAGCGAGCTGACAGTGCAATCTCTCGCCTAACTAACTACGTGATGTTTGAGGGCGAAGAAGGGATCCAAGAGGCGCTCGATTATAACGGCGATTTAAATTCACTATTGAATGATGTGGAGAGCAAACTCCCAGAGTTAGAGAGGCTTACTAAGCAACGTAAAAAAGATATACAACAGATGGAAACTATCACTCTCAACCTTGGTGACGGGGAACTGTATCGTTTCTGGAATGAAAGCAGCCGAAACACTATTACAGAAGATATTGTTGCTAGTGACTCTAAGCGAATAGATATACTAGAAATCATCATGAATGACATTATTCCTCAAGTGACCCGTATAACAATTGAAAGCGCGGTCAACATGGGGCGCATGCTCGTTGACTTCAAGCATCGGCTACTTGGCTTCGATCGTGATATTAAGAAACTTGGTCGCAATATTTCCGAACAAGTAAAGGTCAATAACACTTTTTCGGTGGTTGGTTCTATTGACATTAACGTTGAAAGTACACTTTCCAAACTACAAGGTTGGGAAGATATTATTAACTTCTCTGAGATTTATGAAGAGTGGGATAAAACGGGATCTGCTGAGCTACCAACTAAAGAGTTTTACAATGCTTTAGATACACTGACTTATCATATTAGTGCCGAGAAAGTTAAGAAGCCTACTGAGCTGTTTGACATCAAATTTGAAGTTATCGAGAACAACCAGCGTAAAACCGCCAAAACAGATAAAGATATGCGTGACTTAGCCAGTAATGGCACGAACTTGCTTATTCAATCCATGTTGTATTTAGCGCTACTGACGCAACAACGTGGAGCAAGTCGACTATCAATAACTTACCCAACCGATGAGATTGGTAAACTGACGGCAGAAAACCAAGCCAAACTGCTTAAGATGATGGGATCACACAACTTCAATGTTATTGCGGCTCAGCCCGATGGTAATAACCGTACAGCCAATTTATTTAAGTACCTGTACCACTTAACGCCTTACAAGAACATTTTCAACAAACCTAAAGTAAGTAAACTCGCGTTAGCCAAAGCCGCTGAAACTAGCACAGGAGTAGAAGCATGAAGCCAGTATCACAAGTCCTAGAGTCTCTACTTAGTGGTAGTTTTATCTGCCCAGCAACTGATCGTGAAGCTTACAAGACGCTTAAAGAGGGCCGTACGTGCCGAGAAATTAATCAAGCGTTGACTCTTATGAACCGAGAGCTTCAGTGTACGAGCCGAACCAGCGCCTATTATGTCACTTATAAGAGTGTAGACGATCACAATCGTCGTCAGGTGACCGCGCTGATGAACAATGTACACGGTATTATTCGACCAGTGGTTAAGTTTGTAGCGACAGTCAGTGAGGCTGCTCAAGTTGAAGCTGTGATGGTTGGTGGCGATGAGTTAAGTGTGCCTGTCTTGAGCGCGCAAATCCAATCGTCTCCTAGTTTGATGGAGAAACTCGATAGTATTTATCGACTTCCAAAAGTGAGTCGAAAAAAAGTGCGCGACAGTGCAACTGAAAAACTCAATGTGGTTATCGAATTTTTGATCAAAGAAGGGGTGGCTCATTTAGTAAACAAAGAGCGTCAGCTCTATGTGATGACCGGAAAACTAGACTTTGTTTACGAGGTGCTCGATTTCATAGATACGCATGAAAAGATCGTTGAAGCAGTTAACAAAGCAAACGAGAACCAAGGGGGGTTCGACTTTTGATGAGCTCTCAAAACAATGGGAAACATGGTGGCGTCAACCACATGCTTAGCTTAATCAGCCAAGCAAAGGACACATTAACTCATGTTTTTGAAAATGGCACGATACGTGAAACTCATGAGAACGCCAACGACCTACGTAAGTTAAAAGAAGCCCGTGTTGTTATCGTGACAAGCCGCGGCTACCGTGTACATCCTAAGATGGAAGCACTGATGAACTATTTCCTTGAAACGGAAGCTAGTTCATTTCTTGGAACTCAACACGCTGAGCGCATTCCAGAAATTCAGAACCTCGCACAAGAATATCTGGAAGCTAAATTAAATGGCAAAAGAGAACAAGAGGCAGATAGGTTTAATAGCCTTGAAGGGGTAGTCTATGAAATCACAATGGATTTGCAAGAGTCTTGTCGTCGCCTAAGAAACCGTATCAGTTATGACTTTGGTTATGGTCATACGCTCGTCCAAAAGCAAAAAGAGAACCAAGTCGCTATAGAGCAAGCTGAAAAGCTTGTTAGTGGCATGAAAGCTTTTTCTTTTAAGTTGTTGAGTGAAACGGCTGGAGATAACTCAGAGCTCAACACCTTGTTTTGTACTGAAATGCACAGAGCTATTCGTAGTTGCCAACAAGAGCTCGGGTCTATCCTAATTCAACTTCGAGCTTTGATGCTGAAGTATCGTAACCGAGAGCGTGATAAAGACCTGATCAACGCCTTTGATCGGTTTATTGATCAAGAGCCACACTGGACACCAAGTGAAGATTTGATTTTGCCCGATGAGATAGCAAAGTACGATGGCATACCGAGGTTTTGGCTTTCAGAACCGATTGAATTTGCGCACCATCCAAATCCTGATGATATGGACCAAGAGCCAGAATTGGCCGATATTGTTGAGAAAATCACGGCACAACCTGTCGAACAAGATGAACTTCCGGTTGTTGAAGAAGCTGAGCGCCGAGAATTGACACTTGATGTTGAAATACAAGAGTTGATTGAAGCGGACATTGATTCTCATTGCGATACCTTTTTTGCTGAAGCTTTTATAGGGAAGGGAAAAACCAGTATTTCCGCCTTGGAATATTACGAGCAAATCAATAGTGATTTACCAGAAGATCTTGACCAGCTCACTTGCGCTAAAGATGTGTGGTTATTTAGCGTGCTTAACTTCCATAGCTCAATGCTTCCCGAAGATAGCAAAGGCTTTATCGTCGAGCCTATTGGGTCTTATACCTATTTAGCAACAGGTAGCAATATAGGTTATGGCAACCTTCACTTAGAAGATGTGTCTATAGCGAGGAAACTGTGAGTAGAATTATTGATAATATAACCAGTAGTGATTTAAATCGTCTTAAACAGCTTTTCTCTCCAGCGAAGGTTAAAGACGGTACCAATGTAGTGCTGAGTGGCGTTTTTGAGATTTTTCACCGCGACTTTAGTGTTGGAATTACCAGTGGTGAAAAGTTACAGCTGACGCCTAGAGATATACGTCAAATTAGAAAAATAATTAAAGAACAATCAGGTTTTGATCTTTTAACTGACCCTATCCCGAATTCTCGAACGGATATGGCTCAGTTTTTTCCAAACGAGAAGTTAAGCTCAAGGCCTGTCAAAGGCAAGGTAATTAAAATTTATGGGCTTTTATCTACGAACATAAATGGCAGAAAGTACGATTTAGAAGAGGGCATGAACATTGAAATCCCTCTAAGTTGTTTGAAAAGTATTGAACACAATCAAATCGTGATTGTTGAAAACTACGAAGCATTTTCAAAATTTAGATTGGTGAAAACGGACATGGAGCCGAATCCTCTTATCGTCTACCGAGGAGATAAGGATTGCGGGGTGATATCAAAAGAAATCGCACTCGCTTTTCCAAAGGCAGTACTTGTCGCTTGGTTTGATACAGACCCTAAAGGTATTTCTTTAGCCTTTGCATCAGGGGCTGATTATATGCTCGTTCCAGATTTATCAAAAGAGGCGCTTAAAGAACATGGGCGTTCAAATCTATTTAATAATCAGTACCAAAACTGGAAACGAGTGTCAGTACTAATTCCTTCTAACCTAAAGTTATTAATGTCTAATGTAGAAAAAGGGATAACCCAAGAATCAATAATGGCAAACGATATAAGTGTAAGTTTATATAAAATCTAGTTACTAGTATATTTTATCATCTAAAAGGCGCTCATTAGTCAAAAATAAAAGCTAAACAAGGCGATATTGCCATTTATGAAATAAGGTGGTGAGTAACCTTTAAGATAATGTGCTCTCAATGTCACTTATGAATGCTATTTCGTCATTTCTTCTACCGCATTATTTTGCCAGTATATTAACCCTTCTAATACGCCTTCTGCATGCGAGGCATTGCTTGTATATACGTGATTGAGCACGGACAAATGAGCAACTTCGTTATAATGATTGGCGACTAAAATGGCGTTAATACCTGGCATGGTTAACATGCTGGTATCATTGGCAGAATCACCGGCAACACAAATTTCTTCTGCAGTCAGACTGTATTTTTGCATGATGTAGTGAATGGCACTGGCTTTGTTTATTCCCTTTGGGGTGATATCAAGAAACCAATCATGGGAATAGGTGATATCGACATCAATCGATTGTTGTGCAAGTGCCGTTACAATTGCTGAATATTGCTTGTGGTTAAGCTGTCCCTCAAAAGTGATCTTATAATCGCCTTGATGTGATGGATTACACTCTCCTAAAAAGTTGATGTCTTGCAAAGCAGTTTGTACAGCAGATTTATTCCATTTTTCTTGTAATTGGTGTTGCCAGCGTTCATCCGCAATTAAATCACAGTCATAATTAATACGCGTGCCAATATCACTAATAATACACCGAGGTTTTGGATAGTTATGTGTAGTTAATCCTTCTTTAATCGAGGGCAGGGTTCTCCCTGTAGCAATAATAAAATGCAGTTCGGATTGTGTATCTAGATACGCTGAAAATTGGTCTACACCTAGTGATGATCCGCCATTAATCGTACCATCGAAGTCGCAAACGAGCATTTTTATCATGGTGATTACCTATTTGTTGATGTCGAGAGAAACGTAATGCTTTTAAGTGTGTGTATTGGACAATAGTCGTGTTTAGTGTTATCTGAAATTATCCGTGTGTATACTAAATGGTCTTTAAAAATACGATATGATCACAGATAAAAAATATTCAAGATTTCATTTTCAATATATAACCAGTTAAAAGTTAGAAAACTAGATTGAATGAATTGGACTTATCGTTCTGAATCTTCTCGCATCATTTTTAATCGCAAAAACGGGACATCGAAATGGTTTTCTACTACTAAAATTAATGATGTTGTCATTAAAACCTATCTTTAAATGATACTAAACAACCAGAATTGAGTGATAAAACGAACTTTTACTTGTGGCATGGCCTTATTTTTATGACAATACTCGTAGTTCTTTTATTAAATAGATGAAGTGGTGAGAAAAGTATGAAACATAAAAAAAATATCATTCTAGCAGCGTCGCTAATGTCTGCATTAGTTCTTACGGGCTGTGCATCAAATGATGAACTTATTGCTCAGCAAAAAAATCAGACCGACCAGATTAGCGCCTTAGAATCAAAAGTAAGTACATTAGAAAGTGAATTACAAAAGCAACAAAGTGAAGGAAAGGAAATATCTCAAACTGTTCGTCAGTTAAGTGTGAAACAAGATGAGCTAAATGCACAAGCTCAACAGCAAGCTGATGAAGCCGTTATGTATTACACACTTAAGCAAGATGATACGTTATATAGCATCGCGAAAGACCAAGGGATCGCATTAGACGATTTACTTCAATTAAATCCTCAAATTAAAAACCCTAAGCGTCTTCTTATTGGTGATGTAATTAATATTAAATAGTCATATTTTTAAGAGGTTATAACTTTACGAAGTTCGGCATCTATATATCTATAAGCTATTTAGCATAAAAAGAGCATGTTGGTTGTAATCACAATATGCTCTTTTTTTATTTTCCTCATCATTACTATTAAGCCCTTTTATGCTAACTAAACTTCGTACAGAACCTGTTTTAATTATAACCACTTTTTTAGCTGGCGCTGGCCGGGTGTTTTAAAAAGAAGCGATTCAAGAGTTACCTCCATTTGCTTTTATTGGTATTCGTTTATTTTGGCATCATTGTGTTTATTGCCGTTTTGTTTCAGTGGCTTGAAAAAAGCCTTGTGGCAAGATTGTCTTCGTTCAATGGGGGTTGGCGTATTACTTTCTTCAGCCTTATTTTGTTGGAGCCATGCTATTTGTCCCTTTGCTTGCTTGGCCACTGTTTGGTTCTAGGCCACCACGAGCATTTTGGTTCTCTTTGCCAATTGCTATTTCTGGCCTGTTCTTATTAGCATGGAATGACGGATGGAATGTATCGGCAAGTCAAATATGGTTTATCTGTGCAGCGATAGGACTTGCGACGCATTTTAATAAAATCGTCGGTAAACTGGTTGAATACTTACTGTTAAAATTAAAATG
>NZ_CAWPRC010000201.1:0-11408 GCF_963890165.1 Aliivibrio sp. SR45-2
ACATTAACATTTAAGTGTGATTTCTGTTCCATATTTAATGTCGTTTTATGTTGTTAAATTAGAAGTGATACTCTGTAAAGTTATACAGGTTTACCTAAATAATTACCCTGCTATAGTTTTCTAAAATAAGGAAGCAAAGTGATGACAATGACTTAAAAAGTAGGTTATAAATATTCTCCATCAAGCTTTAAACAAAGGATTAAATTAAATAATTTTTCTAGTATATGCATTTGATAATCATCGTGTTTGTTAATTAACGAATTACTTTAGTAAAAATCAGATAAATAAAAAATTAGATTTTTACTTAATCTATCAATCGGTTCGTTGTGTTTTAAGTCTCAGTTGATTTTTAAACAGTTATAAATTAGTCATTTAATAAAAATTTAACATTATTTTAAATATATTAATAAGGAATGAAATGATTAAAAAAATTCCAATTATCATCGGCGGTGTGATTCAAGATGAAGGGAACTTGAGAGAGTTAATATTAACAAATGATACTAAGGTATCCATTTCTATTGTTGATGATAATCATATTAAAAGCATCATTGATAATGACGTTATTAATAATTTAAGATTAAATCAAGTAGTTAACTTTTTATATACGGTTGGCAGCGATGGAGAAGTGAAGAATATACTCGTCGACGGGCATATATTCGAGATTTGAAAAATTTTCTTGGTTATTCAAATGAAATGGCAAAACTAGAAGCGAATTGGATTGCCATGTTGTTATGCTCTAAAAGTGCCTTATATGACATTGTCCAACATGACTTAGGATCATTGCATATTATTGATGAGTGGATCCCTCAAGGGGATTGTTATATTAAAGCATTACCAAAAGGAAAATCAGTACATTTGCTGGCAGGTAATGTCCCCTTATCTGGAGTTACCTCCATTCTTCGAGCTATTTTGACTAAGAATGAATGCATTATTAAAACGTCTTCCACTGATCCTTTTACTGCTACCGCTTTAGTCTCAAGTTTTATCGATGTTAATGCCGATCACCCTATTACTCGTTCAATGTCAGTAATGTACTGGTCACATAATGAAGATATGTCATTGCCGAAAAAAATAATGAATCATGCTGATGTTGTTGTTGCCTGGGGAGGGGGTGAAGCCATTAAATGGGCAGTAAAGCATTCGCCACATCATGTCGATATTGTGAAATTTGGGCCTAAAAAAAGTTTGAGCATCATTGATGATCCTGAAGACATAACAGCCGCTGCGACAGGCGTTGCTCATGATATCTGTTTCTATGATCAACAAGCGTGTTTTTCTACGCAAAACATTTATTACATAGGTAATAAATTAAACTTTTTTATTGATGAACTAGAAAAAAAATTAAATGTGTATGCCAAAATATTACCTAAAGGATGTCAAAATTTTGATGAAAAAGCCGCTTTCACTTTAACTGAGAAAGAGTGTTTATTTGCGGGTTATCAAGTTAGAAAAGGAGAAAATCAAAGTTGGATAATTATTCAATCTCCTTTAGATGCGTTTGGGAATCAACCATTATCTCGGTCGGTATATATTCATCAGGTTTCTAGTATTGAAGATATTCTTCCTTTCATTAATAAAAATACGACACAAACCGTTTCAATTGCTCCATGGGAGTCATCATTTAAATACAGAGACAAACTCGCTAAGCATGGGGCTGAACGTATTGTTGAATCTGGTATGAATAATATATTCCGCGTTGGTGGTGCGCATGATGGTATGCGCCCATTGCAGTATCTTGTTAACTACGTATCACAAGAAAGGCCGTTCAATCACACAACAAAAGATGTTGCCGTCGAAATAGAACAAACACGTTATTTAGAAGAAGATAAATTTCTAGTCTTTGTCCCTTAATATAAAAGGAAATTATATGGAAACTATATTCTCAACAATTGATCATGTTATCTCCCTTGAAAATGATAAAACACTTCGAGTTTGGGAAACATTACCCAAAGAAAATACATTAAAAAAGAATAATACGATTCTGATTGCCTCTGGTTTTGCTCGGCGAATGGATCATTTTGCGGGATTGGCTGAATATCTTTCAAGTAACGGATTTCATGTTATTCGTTATGACTCTCTTCATCATGTTGGATTAAGTAGCGGTAACATTAATGAATTTTCAATGACGATTGGTAAAGACAGTTTATTAACAGTAATAGACTGGCTTAAAGGACGTAATATTGAAAATTTAGGCCTTATTGCTGCCAGTTTATCTGCTCGAATTGCTTATGAAATAGCAAATGAAATTGACTTGTCCTTTCTGGTGACCGCAGTGGGGGTTGTAAATCTCCGTGATACGTTGGAGAGAGCTCTAAAATACGATTATCTGCAATTGCCAATTGAACAACTACCAGAAGATCTTGATTTTGAAGGGCATAATTTAGGGTCAGAAGTTTTTGTTACGGATTGCTTTAAGCACCAGTGGGACACGTTAGACTCGACGATAAATAAAATGAAAGATTTGGATATTCCATTTATTGCCTTTACTGCTAATGATGATAATTGGGTCAAGCAAAGTGAAGTTTTGGATCTGCTTACTAGCCTTAATTCAGAGAAATGTAAACTTTATTCTTTAATTGGTAGCTCTCATGACTTAGGTGAGAACTTAGTCGTATTACGAAATTTTTATCAGTCAGTAACTAAAGCGGCCATCGCTTTAGACCATGGCTCGTTGGATCTTGATGTCAATATGACAGAGCCACGATTCGAAGACATAACGAGCGTGACTGTAAAAGAGCGTCGATTAAAAAATCAAATTGAAAATGAGTCTCTAGAATTCGCGTAATTATCATAGCTAAATAAACCATTCAATAAAAATAAAGGAAGATATTATGAAGTTCGGAAATATTTGTTTTTCATACCAGCCACCAGGTGAAAGCCATAAACAAGTGATGGATCGCTTTGTTCGACTCGGTGTTGCATCCGAAGAACTTGGTTTTGATACTTACTGGATTCTTGAGCACCATTTTACTGAATTTGGTCTTACCGGTAATCTGTTTGTTGCCGCTGCTAATTTACTTGGCCGAACAAAAACGCTGAATGTTGGAACAATGGGGGTTGTAATACCAACGGCTCACCCTGTTCGACAAGCTGAAGATGTTTTGTTATTGGATCAAATGTCCAAGGGGCGTTTTAATTTTGGGGTTGTCCGAGGTTTATATCATAAAGATTTCCGAGTGTTTGGCGTCAATATGGAAGATTCACGCGAAATAACACAACATTTTCATCAGATGATAACGACAAGTTTGAAGTCTGGAATGATAAGTTCAAATAATGAACATATTGAGTTTCCTGATGTTGATATTTACCCAAAAGGGTATTCCAAAGAAGTGGCAACGTGCATGACGGCTGAATCTGCCAGTACAACCGAGTGGTTAGCTAAGCAAGGATTACCTATGGTGTTAAGTTGGATTATTGGAACCAATGAAAAAAAAGCTCAAATGGAACTTTATAATGAAATTGCGACAGAATATGGACACGATATAGCGACTATTGACCATTCGATGACATTTATTTGCTCCGTTGATCATGATGGAGATAAAGCTCGTGAAGTGTGCCGATCATTCCTCGCTAATTGGTATGACTCTTATGTCAATGCGACGAACATATTTAAAGATAGTAATCAAACTCGTGGCTACGATTACCACAAAGGTCAGTGGCGAGACTTTGTTTTACAGGGCCACACTAATACTAATAGACGTGTGGATTATAGTCATGAAATTAATCCGGTAGGCACGCCTAAAGAATGTATCGACATCATTCAACGAGACATTGATGCTACGGGCATTACAAATATTACCTGTGGCTTTGAAGCAAATGGCTGCGAAGATGAAATTGTCGCTTCTATGGATCGTTTTATGACACAAGTTGCCCCTTTTCTGAAAGACCCTAAGTAACGATACGTACTTAAATTTAATATAGTAAGGAATACATTATGAAATTTGGATTATTTTTCCTCAATTTTCAATCTAATGGATCTACTTCAGAAGAAACACTCGATAATATGATCAATACGATCGCTCTCGTTGATTCTTATGATTATCATTTTGATACTGTTTTTATTAATGAACATCACTTTTCTCTTAATGGTATCGTTGGTGCCCCAATTACAGCGGCTGGTTTTTTACTCGGGTTAACAAATAAACTGCACATTGGTTCTTTAAACCAAGTGATTACTACTCATCATCCTGTACGTGTAGCAGAAGAATCGAGTTTATTAGATCAGATGTCTGAAGGCCGTTTTATTCTTGGTTTGAGTGACAGTGAAAATGATTTTGAAATGCTCTTCTTCAAACGTGACTTAGTCTCTAGACAGCAACAATTTGAAGCCTGTTATGAGATTATAAATGAGGCATTAACGACGGGTTATTGCCATCCTCAGAATGATTTTTATGACTTTCCGAAGGTGTCGATAAATCCCCACTGTTTTAGTGAGAATGGACCTAAACAATACGTGGTTGCAACCAGTAAAGAAGTGGTCTCATGGGCAGCTAAAAAAGCATTGCCTTTAACGTTTAAGTGGGAAGATAGCCTTGTTATTAAAGAAAGTTATTCGGTACTTTATAATAAAACCGCAAAACAATATGGTATCGATGTTTCAAATATCGAACATCAATTAACGCTGATGGTCAATTTAAATGAAAATGGTGATGTTGCTCGTGAAGAAGTAAAACAATATGTACATGACTATATTATTGAAACGTATCCAAATATTGATTATGAAGAAAAAATAAAGACAATCATTAAAGAAAACGCAATTGGTACTTACAATGATTATTATGAATCAACGAAACTGGCCATTGAAAAAACAGGCGTAAAGACTATTCTACTCTCTTTTGAGTCAATGTTAGATAAAGATAATGTTAAAAACGTTATTGATATGGTGAATCAAAAAATAGTTAAAAACCTTGCTTAAGAGTATATAAAAAGAATGACAGAATTAACTCTGCCATTCTTTTATACATATTTATTACTTCAATAGCTTAGGAGTCACATGAATAGTCAAGCAACGATTGAAAAAAATAACATTATAGCAAGTTCAGAAATTGATGATCTTATATTTATGAGTACGCCACAAGAATGGACATTTGAAGAGCAGAAAGAGATTCAAAATAAACTGGTTCGAGAGGCATTTCATTATCATTACAATAGAAATAAAGAGTATAGGGAATATTGTACAACTCAACATATGAGTGAAAACATTCATTCAATTGATGATATTCCAGTCTTTCCTACTTCTGTTTTTAAATATTTAAAACTGCATACATTAGGTGAGGATGAAATTGAAAACTGGTATACGAGCAGTGGCACTAGTGGTATTAAAAGTCATATTGCCCGCGATCGCCTTAGTATTGAACGTCTACTTGGTTCTGTTAATTTTGGAATGAAATATGTCGGTGATTGGTTTGAGCATCAAATGGAATTAGTTAACCTTGGCCCAGATCGTTTTAATACTAATAATGTTTGGTTTAAGTATGTGATGAGTCTGGTTGAGTTACTTTATCCCACTGAGTTTACCGTGAATGATGATGATATTGATTTCGAAAAAACCGTGCACCACTTATTTCGTATTTATAAGACAAAAAAAGATATGTGCTTAATTGGCCCTCCTTATTTTGTGTATCTCTTATGCAAATACATGAATGAGCATAATATTAAATTCGATGCTGGGAAGCGATTACATGTCATTACTGGTGGGGGGTGGAAGTCGAATCAAAATGAGTCTTTAAATCGTAATGATTTTAATCAAATGCTGATGGATACCTTTCAGTTAGACAATATAAATCAAATTCGCGATACATTTAACCAAGTTGAGCTAAATACGTGTTTTTTTGAAGATGAATTTCAAAGAAAGCGAGTACCACCGTGGGTGTACGCTAGAGCGCTTGATCCTGAAACATTACAGCCTGTTACTGATGGTGAACCAGGGTTGTTGAGCTATATGGATGCATCATCAACAGGTTATCCTGCTTTTATTGTGACGGATGATGTCGGTATTATTCACCATATTAAAGCACCAGATCCATACCCAGGAACAACGATTGAAATAGTAAGAAGGTTAAATACTCGAGCTCAAAAAGGGTGCGCTCTTTCTATGGCAAGTACATTGAAATAGATAACGAGATAAGGATTATATATGCGAGTTAACTGTAAAGTATCAAAAATAGAATCAGTAAAAAACAATATATACAAAGTATATATCACACCAGCTAATGTTATCGACTTTAAAGCGGGCCAATACCTATTTATTGATTTAAATGATAAAAAACAACCATTCTCGATTGCAAATTGCCCAACGGAAAAAGGATCTATTGAGTTACATATTGGTAGTTCCGATAAAAGTAGTTCATTAGATGCAATGGAATTTTTTGTAGATGCTTTAATTAAAAATAAGAATATCGAAATTGATGCACCTCACGGCGAAGCATGGTTACGTGATGACAGCAGTAAACCACTACTATTAATTGCGGGTGGTACAGGGCTTTCCTATATTAATAGTATCCTAAAAAATTGTTTGAATAGAGGATTCACTCAGCCAATTTACATTTATTGGGGAGTGAAAAATAGTGATTTTTTATATGCAGATAGTGAATTGGCAACATTATCAATACAGCATAGTAATTTGCACTATGTGCCAGTGGTTATTGAAGATAGTGAAGAGCGTTGGTTAGGAAAAAAAGGAACGGTTCTTTCTGCGGTAATGGGTGACTTTGCGGATCTAACATTATTTGATATTTATGTGTGTGGCCCGTTCATGATGGCTAAGGCAGTAAAAGAGCAATTGATATTAGAAAAAAATGCAAGGCCAGATCAAATGTTTGCTGATGCTTTTTCGTATATATAATTAAGAACTGAGTATGAAAATTAGAAGTCCGACTGCGTTATTCTACATAGTCGGATCCTATTATTAATATAACGGGTTCATTGCTCTTGTTAAGATCGCTTTTGATATACTTTGGCAGCGGTTATTTGCTCCAAGCTTTAGCTGTGAGTTTGCTAAGTGAAAGGTAACCGTTCGTTCAGAGCAACCTAATATTTTTGAAATTTCCCATCGACTTTTTCCTTCACAACTCCAAATTAAGCATTCTTTTTCTCGTTTTGTTAACTTTGTGTGTACCTGTTGATCTTCTTTAGTTATTCGCTGATTGCTATCTAGTAATTCAGGAAGAATTAAGGGAACGCTCATACAGGCATTAAGAAAAAGGTTATCGATATACTTTTCTTTTTGAGAACTCGCAAAACTTATCATGCCAAACCCCCCATCCTTTGTATGAATAGGGAAACTGAATCCAGAATATAACCCTGATATTTTAGCTTCTTCAATCACATTTATTTGATTACTCATTTTTTTTTGTTTTTCAAAAATACTCCAATTAATAGGGGAGTGATGAGAAAAGCTATAATCAACAATAGGGTCATCTTTAATAAGATTTGCTTCATCGTAATAGTTTCGCCAATATAATGGGTAGTTATCTAAAATTTTAATATCAGATTTGATCATGGTTTTTTGACTAATAATAGCTAATAAATAATACTCGCAATGAAGTATCTTAGTTAGTTCTTGTAGGCATAAACTCATGTCGTTGTTGGTTTGAGATAATCGAATTTTATTGATGATTTCAAGCGTTACGTTTATGTTGACTAGGTTCAAATCTATGTCCTTTACTTGACGGTACAGCGGTGTTATTACCCATTAAGTGTTAATATTGTATATAACATTAAATTAAATTATTAGAGAGAATAATTCGTCATAAATCCGATTTTGCTCACACATTAAAGATGATTTTGTGCTCTAAAAATAAGATTCATTCCTGTAATATTGTACAGGTTATAAGGAGGAAATTTGCCTGCTATAGTCAGTTAAAAGATTAAAGGGGGTCAGGATGACAATAATGATAAGAAAATCCGAGTTTACTACTATTCCTATCCATGAATACAATGGAATACTTAGTCTACGTTATCAAGTGTTTAAACAAAGATTACAGTGGGACTTACTTTCAGAAAATGATCTTGAATCCGATCAATATGATAATTCTGAAGCGGCATATATATACGCTTGTGATGATGCAGAAAAGGTAAATGGATGCTGGCGTTTAATTCCAACGACAGGTGATTATATGTTGAAAACAGTATTCCCTGAATTACTTGGTGATCAAGCTGCGCCAAACGATCCTAGCGTTGTGGAATTAAGTCGTTTTGCTGTTGGAAAACATAGTTCCAAAATGAATGAGTCAGCAAGCGAAATCACAATGAAGCTTTTTGAGGCAATCTATATACACGCAATAAGCCATGGTATTACTGAATATGTAACAGTAACATCGACAGCAATTGAGCGTTTTTTAAAGCGAATTAAAGTGCCTTGTCACCGTATTGGCGATGAACAAGTACACCTATTAGGTGAAACAAAATCGGTTGTTTTATCAATGCCGATTAATGAACAATTTAAAAAGGCTGTATTAATATAATAATAACGTAAGTTGGCATAACTATAAAAATAATTCTTTAGTAAATTATTGTGGTTAATAAATTGTGGCGATTTATTATTTGTAATTCTCTAATAGTTTAGATAAAGAAAATAGAAGTAATATTTAACAGAATAATTTTAGATAAACAAAGAGATATTCTTTGTGTTTATTTCTATGATTATATTTTTGTTAATTGGGTAAAAATTATCGGATAAGTAATTAACTTATCCGATTTTTTATTTTAATGCATCGAGCGGTAGCCAAGTGACTTCTACACCTGCTTGTGAAAACATGTCTTGGCTGATCTGGATCTTCTCACCCCAACGAGATAAGAAATCTTCCGTTTGCTCTGGGCAATACACTTTTGAAATACCAGTTTGAATGATTTTTGCCGCACAGTTAGGGCAAGGGAAATGAGTTACCCAAATATCGCAATCTTCTAAATCACGCTTAGCGAATAAAATCGCATTTTCTTCTGCATGAAGTGTTTTTAAATACTTCAATTCGCGATCGTCGGTATCAGCACTGTCTGATACGCCGTGAGGGTACCCGTTGAATCCGACAGACACAATGCGATTGTGCTTTGTTATGACAGCACCCACTTGCGTTGAGGGATCTTTACTCCAAGAGCCGACTAATTCAGCCATCTGGAAAAATCGTTTTGCCCATTTAGAAACCATAATTCAGCCCTTTGTCTCTGTATTTAACTAATATAAATTTATCTATATCATAAGCTTATAACACAGTTTGTGACTGTCAATAAGCGTAAAGCATCAATCGTTATTAATAACGCTCAATCTATCCGAAAACCGGATGGATACCAACTTTTTCAATCTTAAATACTGTCATAGAATCGCCTCAATTCATTGTTGTTACTGAGGTAAATTATGACAACATTTCATGCAGATTCATCCATTACTCGTACTTTTTGGCGTTATGCCATCCCTTCTATAGCTGCAATGGTGGTGAGTGGACTGTATCAAATTATCGATGGGATCTTTGTGGGTCATTATATCGGATTTGAAGGACTGGCTGGTATTAATATGGCGTGGCCAGCAATATGCATATTAGGCGCTTTAGGTGTCATGATAGGCATGGGAACCGGCAGTGTTATGTCTATTTATCGGGGCCAAAATAAACTAGAAAAAACGAAAGTCGCGTTAACGACAGGGTTTTGGTTACTCGTCATATTAAGCCTTATTGCGATTATTTGTATTGTCTTTTTGGCTGAAAATATTTTGCATGCCCAAGGTGCTGAAGGTAAAAACTTTGAGTTTGCGATGGATTACATCAATGTCTTAATGTTTGGTGGATTCTTTACTGCGTGTGCAACGGCTTTACCAATGCTGGTGAGAAACGATGAATCACCGAATGTAGCGACTTTTTTATTGGTGGTTGGTGCATTAATTAATATCGTACTGGATTATCTATTTATCGGCGTGATGGGCTTAGGGTTATCAGGGGCTGCATTAGCCACTTTGATTGCACAAGCGGTTGTTACAGTGCTTGGTATTCATTATTTCTTTACTAAGCGCTCAAGTATTCAATTGACGATGAAAGAAGTGTTGTTTTCTCGTAATAAGGCAAAACAATCTTTAGCGTTAGGCTCTTCGGCATTGGTTATGTATATGTACGGCAGTTTTGTGGTTGCTATGCATAATGCGTTAATGATGCATTATGGCTCGGCAACGACAGTCGGGGCATATGCGATAGTTGGCTATCTATTTATGTTGTATTACCTTCTTGCCCAAGGCATTGCGGAAGGCGCACAGCCGCCGATCAGTTACTATTTTGGATCACAAGAAAACAAGAAGGTGTACCAAATATTTAAATTGGCACTCAAGTGGGTCACAATTACAGGCATTGCTTGGGTCGGTATATTGAATATTTCACCAGAATTTACGACGGCTTTATTTACAAATGGTGATCAATCATTAATTGCGGAAACCATTGTTGGAATTCGTTACCATTTATTCGCTATTTTCTTAGATGGCATTATTGTGTTGGTGACGATTTATTTCCTATCAGTGAATGAAGGTAAGAAGGCAATGATGATCTCAATCAGCAATATTATTATTCAATTGCCATTTTTACTTATACTACCTAAATGGTTTGGTATTGATGGAGTATGGTTAGCGATGCCAATTTCAAACATCGCGTTGATAGTTTGTATTGCGCCAATGGTTTGGAATCATTTAAAAACACAAAAAATAATACAACCAATGCCATTAGCGGCTATTCTTCAGCACAGAAACCACGTGTGATTATAATAAAGAAAGAATAAAAATAGGAAGTTTTTTATTCGAGTTTGTACTCTTTTTATTTAACTCTAATCGAATAGACTTAACCATAGATCTATTCGATTTTTTTGATTAAGGAAGAAAAATGACAGAGTTTGAGAAAATGATAAATGGACAGATATTTAATGGTGGTGATCCTGAAATAGATGCCATTAGAACTCGCGCCACTCAAACCTTATCTGCGTTTAACCAAGCAACGGATCAACCTAAGCGCAGTGAGCTACTTAGTGAATTGTTTACTCAATTTGGTCAAAGCGTTATTCAATCTCCGTTCTCATGTGAGTTTGGTAAAACGATTTCTATTGGTAACCAAACGTTTATTAATATGAATGTGATCATGCTTGATGGAGGCTCAATAACCATTGGTAATAATGTATTGATTGCGCCTAATGTTCAGTTTTATACGGCATCACACTCGCTTGATTATCAAAGTCGTCGACGTTGGGAGACTTTTTGCAAGCCAATCGTTGTTGAAGATGATGTGTGGATCGGAGGCAGTGTCGTAATAAACCAAGGCGTCACCATCGGGGCTCGATCGGTCGTTGCGGCAAATTCAGTCGTTAATCATGATGTACCTGCAAAAAGTCTCCCAACGTCGACGACTTTGATAATCAAGCGAGTGTGATGCCGTATAAAACTGAAC
>NZ_CAWPRC010000202.1:0-10628 GCF_963890165.1 Aliivibrio sp. SR45-2
GTTACCTCACTTTTCTATAATAAAAAAGCCCGAGTACGAATACTTGGGCTGATGTTCATTCTATATATTGGAGGCCAATTACGCTTTTTCGTGCTTTTTATGACCTTGTTCTAAATGGACAAAATCCACTAAGTCATCACCACTTACTTGAAATGCCTGACCAAAACCTTTTACAAACAAGCCCTTAATTGGCTTAAGACGAAACATTTTAAAGTCCTCTAGTGAGCTAAGCCCGTCAATTATTTCACCAAAACGAAGTCTCATTTGAGTTACGGCTTCTTGCCATTTATCTTCATCACGATCAATTAAAATGGCTGTCGCATCAAAAGTTAAACGCTTACGAGCAAAAAGTAATTTTGACGATTCTTCATCTTCAATAAGCATTAAAGATACGTCTGTATTTTGCATTAAATTACGAGTGTGACGCGCTATTTCTGAAATTAACACGTAGTAACCATCATTAAGTAATACGAAAGGTGCATAACTCACGTTTGGCTTTCCTTCGCTATCAACCGTAGCAAGTTGAAGTGTTTTTTTGGAATCACGAAACTCTTGAATTTCTGGTTCTAAACGATTTTGTAAACGTTCTTTTTTGATGTCTTGGTTCATCTGACTTTCCTTTCTATAATTATTTTTATGCGTATTTTTCTTTTAAGACACAAAAAGCACGGACTTGTTCAGGAAGTAATTGACGTTTTTTATCTCGTCCTAAATATATCTTAAATATAGAATTTCCTTCTTTATCAAAAAATCCAAAATAATGACTTTCAGATCCTCTAAATGGTTTACTCACTAGAGCAATATCAATAATTAAGTCTATTTTTAAGTGACCGTGTAACTCGCCATTACGTCCCATTAAGTCATAGTAACCATGAGCTAGTTTTCCTTTCGGGAATGGGGCTTTAACCTCAAAAATAGAGCCAAAAGAATGAACAATCGTCGTTACATCCCCAAAACCAACTAACCCTTCCAAAATAGTTTGAGCTTCTTCTCCTACAACTAACGTTACAATATGATGAGGTAATGCTTTAATCACTTCCCCTTCAGAAACTAATCGATTCTCTGTTGAGAGTTGTTTTGCCATCTCACTAGGTAATAAAGATGGATCATTTTCAAATAGCGCTAGTATTTCTGTTTTCACAATATCTCTCTTTCTTTATTTTAAGCGGCTTGAATGTGTCGTTGAGCATGTTGAAGTGCGGTAATAACACTTTGTGCCAACGTTACTGACCAAAACTGTCCTGCTAACGTTAGACTTAAATAATCGTTTTCAACAATAACCAAGCCGTTATTTTCCCAATGCATAAATAATGGCATAAGAAAACCAAAGACATCTTTATTGTTGTATTGCAGTAAGGTATGACGAGATAAAACGCCATGATCAAAACCCGCTTTAATCATCGCATTTAATGCTGAATTCTCAGACGAACGAGTCATCATGGCGATTGGAAGTGTATTTTGTTGAATAGCATCAATATAAGCATTTAATGTTCGATGTTGCATCATTCCGATCCCGCCAACATTCCCCCCTGCGCCACACCCAATAGGAAGAACTTCTGCCGTTGTTTTAGCTAGGCTGTTATAGATACTTCGCTCTCTATTACTGCTCGCCCAATGATTAACACTCAGTCGGTTTAAATAGTGTTTACTCATAAATTCAACACCATATTTATACATATACGCTTTTTCTTCTGTGCTCGCAGGTTGTGGCAATTTCCCTTGTTCGATCATTCCCTTCATTGGTGTCCCACCCATCTCAATTAATTGATATAAGTCGACACCATGAGCCCCTGTTTCAAGAAAATCATTTAAGTCTTGTTGCCAAATATCACTTGTTTGAAAAGGAAGCCCATATAACAAATCAAGTACGATAGGTGCTTGATTACTATTGCTTAATTCTTGAATTCGGCGTAATACATATTCTTTATCATCAAGCCTTTTGGCTGATCTTCTTACTTGAGTATTAAAACTTTGAACACCAAAAGAAAATCGATTAAAACCACCTTCAAGAGAGCGCTCAAACATCTCTTCATCAAATCGATTAATACGCCCTTCTAAAGTAATTTCACAATCCGTGGTTAGTGGGAAATAAGTACGAACCGCCTTTCCTAATAATTCAATTTGTTGGGCAGACAAATCTGTTGGGGTTCCCCCACCAACATAGACGGCATGAAAAGGAGCAGCTTGCGTCCAAGCCTGTTGGGCTTTCCATTTAATTTCAATCATTAAGGCATCAAAATAACTCTCCACTAATGATTTACTTGAGGCGTGTTGGAAAAAATTACAATAAGTACAACGAACTCGGCAAAAAGGAATATGAATATATAAACATCTCGTTGCGGCTAATCCTTCCGTATTTGAGAGAACTTCCTTCGCTTTTTCTTCATATAAATCACTTGAAATTGGCGTATTTTCTCCACCTGCATGCGCTGATGATTTACGTTGGAATGCGTAAAGTAAAGGCTCAGGTGTAGACTCACCCAATATTAAAGTATCTAAACTTGATATATCTATTTGATTTTTCATGCTTTCATTCTAATTTCTCAGCCCCTTAACTACTAAGAGCTTCGTCTCTGGAATGAATGATAAATTATTTCTTATTGAGAATGCAATTGATAATTGATCTCATTTCGATTTTGATTGATAATAAACATATTATTAATACAACATCACTGCGTGGAGTTTATTGTGCTTAATTGTCGTTATTTCATTGCTGTTGGGCTCTCCCTTGCTGTACATATTGCAGTTATCTGGTCTGTTCCTAGCAAACAAGCTTTTGCCATGCCTATCGGTAGTCAATCTTCTCAGGTAAATATTCAGTTTGTTACGCCAAGCTCACCTTCAATGTCAAAAGCGAAAACGGATTTGAAACCCAAAAAATCTAAATCCATTGAAAAAAAACCAGTTCAAAAACCGCACCCAAAAAAAGCAGTAAAAAAGAAAACAAAACCAACTCCCAAAAAAGCGGTAATTAATAAACCAAACATCACTAAAAAATCAGAACCTGTTGCGAAACAAGAAAACGTAAAATTGAAACAAGACACGGCATTAAAAGAAATCAATAAAGAAGATAACACCTCAAAGAACACACCAGACCAAACGGCGTCTGTGTCTAAATCAGGGGTAACTGAAAAACCACAACTTATTCAAAAACCCAGTTTTGTAACTAAGCCTGATGCACCAAGGTATCCAAGAATAGCCCAACGCCGTGGAATAGAAGGCACTGCGCTTTATGAAATTTGGCTAAATGAAAAAGGTAAGCAAATAAAACAAGAATTAATTACGTCATCAGGTACTGGAATTCTTGATGACGCTGCTCTAAAAGCGATTCAAAATTGGCAATTTTCCCCTCAAATTATTGACGGTCAGGCCATTGCACATCGTGTGCAGATCCCTGTTCGTTTTTCTTTAAATAAGTCATAGGAAGTTATCATGACTGGTTTTATCAACCTTTATTCACAACTTGGAATGATGGCATTACCATTGTTTATCTGCTCCGTTCTTACCCTCATATTATTGGCCGAACGTATTCTCCATTTGCTTTTTTCTTCTGGATGTAGCCACCGAAAAATTGCACTTTCTTATAAAAAGTTAAATAAAAACGATGATAAAGAGATCAATAATATTATCGCTACTTTGAATTCACAACGAGCGTTATCGGCCAAAGGCAACGCAATGTTGTTAGCCCATCGTCATTTTGATAAAGCGTTACGAGAAGACGTCGCAGGATTATGGCTACAAGAAAAGCGACATCAGCTTCGTTCAGGTTTAAGACTTCTTTCTCTTATCGGCGTAATAACTCCCCTACTTGGTCTACTTGGAACCGTTCTTGGACTTATTGATATGTTTAAAGAAGTAGCGGCAACGACGGGATCCATCACTCCTAATATTCTTGCTGATGGGTTGGGCTTTGCAATGAGAACAACAGCGATAGGGCTAATCATTGCAGTGCCTGCTATTTCAGGTTCACAACTTCTTGGACTATGGGCAGATAACATTCTATCTAAACTAGAGTATTCATTAAATGTCACAAATCTGTGGATTGAGGGGGTGGCACCCATGAAAAATAAAAATGAACAAGAGGCATCATTACGTTCAATAGAGGCTATCTAATGATTCAATCCAATAGACAAGAAGAGTTAGATAATCTTCAACCTGACCTCACACCATTACTCGATATCATTTTTATTGTCATGGTATTTTTATTATTAACCGCAACAGTAAAATTGCAATCATTAGAAGTCAGCTTACCTTCTGCAGAAAGTGAATCTATCTCTAATGTTGATAGTAAGTCTTTTACTATCAACATATTAGAAAATCCACCTTATTGGGGGCTTGATGGTACACCTTATCCTTCTTGGGAACATTTCACTCAAGCCCTGTTAAAGAAAGTAACTCAAAAACCAGATTTTCAAGTTGTTATTGCTTCAGATAAAACGGCGGAAATACAACATATGATTAAGTTACTCGCCTTTTTACAAGACAATAAAATTAAAGCGACTCAAATTTTAATGGATGAAAAAACACATGCAAACTAAACCTTATACCTCATTGCTAGCAAACAAAAATCTCTTCGCAATCAGTCTGTTATTTTTCTCTTCTTACTCGATGGCACAAGAACGCATTATTAGTGCAGGAAGCAGCGTAACTGAACTCATTTACGCCTTACATGCTCAAGGTAAATTAGTCGCTGTTGATGTCACAAGTCGTAACTCGCAAACCGAAGCATTGCCTAAAATCGGTTACCACAGACAACTTCCAGCTGAAGGGCTGTTAGCATTACAACCCACACGAATTATCGGTTCTGATGAAATGGGGCCAAAATCAACATTGGATCTTCTCAGTCAATCTGGGACTAACGTCAATATTGTAAATACAACACCGACAATAGAAGGATTATTGGAACGCATTGATGAAATTGCAGAATTAACACAAACAGAATCTCAAGCAGACATTATTAAACAGAAAGTACACCAACAAGTTAATCAGTTAGAAAAAACGATTCCAAATAAAGCACAACAAAAAAAAGTGTTATTTCTATTACTGCATGAAGGAAGAGCGCCTTATGTTGCAGGGAAAGAAACCACGGTTGATGAGATAATCAAATTAGCGGGTGCCATTAACCCTGCAAGCAAATCATTATCCTCATTCAAGCCTTTATCCATTGAGGCCATGATAGCAATGCAGCCTGATGTGATTTTAGTGAGCAACCGTAGTTTTAAAAAATTAAAAGGCATCGATAATATTTTAAAATCAATACCGACATTAGCATCAACGCCTGCTGGCATTAATAAAGCAATTATAACCATTAATGGATCTGCACTTGTTGGTGGACTCGGTCTTGCCAGTTTAGATGAAGCCGCTCGCTTAAATTCTCTTCTTTATCCCCTGCAGAATTAAATTATGTTTTTAAAATATCTCTCATTTTCAAAATTAATGCTCATTGGTTTTAGCATTTTATTTTTAACCACATTATCCTCTATCGCCGTTGGACCAATGAATATTACGTTGGCTGATAGCTTTAGTAGCTTATTACCGGGCACCAGAAATATCCCTGCTCATATTGATTTAATCATTCATCAAGTTAGGTTACCAAGAACATTATTATGTATGTTGGTCGGCGCTATTTTGGCGATTTCTGGCGTAGTAATGCAGGGCTTGTTCCGTAATCCATTAGCGGAACCTGGCATTATTGGAGTCTCTGCAGGCGCAGCCCTTGGAGCGGCATTAGCCATTGTTTCTTTTTCATCAATCAGTACCAACTACCCTATTTTTATGAACTTTGCTGCTATCCCAATGTTTGCTTTCTTAGGGGGGGCATTAACAACCGTTATCGTTTATCGATTAGGTACGAGTCAGTTTGGAACCTCGATTACGGTTATGCTATTGGCTGGGGTTGCTATTAGTGCATTATCTGGTGCGGGGATTGGCTATTTGAATTTTATCGCTGATGACCAAATGCTGCGAGATTTGTCATTATGGTCAATGGGATCATTGGCAGGTGCATCTTGGCAAGATCTACTCCTCGCCTTTTTGGGCTTAGTCATATTACTCACTATTTTCATGAAAAATGCAGCGGGATTAAATGCGCTATTACTCGGTGAAGCTGAAGCAAAACATTTAGGTATTAATGTACAGTCTTTAAAAAAGCGAATGATAATTTTAAGCGCTATCGGTATTGGTATTACGGTTAGCTTATCTGGCATGATTGGCTTTATTGGTTTAATCATTCCGCATTTAGGTCGTATGATGACAGGCCCTAATCATCGTACTTTGTTACCATTATCAGCTCTATTAGGCGGATTATTACTTACCTGTGCTGATATGTTCGCTCGTGTTGCTGTCAGCCCTGCAGAGTTACCTGTCGGCATTGTAACCGCTATTATTGGTGCTCCTTTCTTTTTATATTTACTGTTTACTCAGCGCGGAAAGTTCTCATGAATCCCATCTCTACCGCTATTTCAGCAAAAAACATTACCTGCTATTTAAATAATAAATTAATTCTAGATGATCTTAATCTTGATCTTCATTGTGGAGAGGTAACCACACTACTTGGGCCTAATGGTGCAGGTAAAAGTACTCTTTTAAAAATCTTATGCAATGAAATGAGTTCAACTAACAATATTTCGTATTTTGGGAAAGAGAAAGGAAGATGGGAGCCTTCTTTATTAGCAAAAAGACTCGGCGTATTACCTCAGCAGAGTTCTCTCTCTTTTGCTTTTACCGTCAGTGAAGTTGTTGAGCTTGGTGGATTACCATTGGCGTTGTCAAATAAAGATCTCAGGGTCATTACTCAAACAATGATGGAAAAAACAGGAATACATCATTTAGCAGATAGACTATACCCTTCTCTTTCAGGGGGAGAGAAACAGCGCGTTCATTTTGCTAGGGTTTTAACTCAAATCAGCCAATCTCAACAGAAAAAAATTGTTATGCTTGATGAACCAACTTCTGCATTAGATTTGTCACACCAACATAATACGTTACGTTTAGCTAAAGAGCTTGCAAATGAAGGTGCTGCAGTGATTATTGTATTACACGATTTGAACTTAGCAGCTCAATACTCAGATAGAGTTATTGTGTTGCAAGATGGTACATTACAAGCTGATGGGACGCCATGGGAAGCCATTACACCAACCATGATTGAACACGTTTATGGGCACAAGACATTCGTTCAAGCACACCCTACCCTTAATTTCCCCGTTGTTTATGCGGCTTAACCTCTTATGCATTAAAGTCAAATAACAGGCATAAAAAAAGGAGAGCTAGTGCTCTCCTTAATTAGTCTTAAAGCCTTATTACTGTTCTAATTAAAGAGCAGCATTCGCCTTAGCAACAAGAGCAGCGAATGCTACTTTGTCGAATACAGCGATATCAGCTAGGATCTTACGATCGATTTCAATAGATGCTTTCTTAAGACCGTTAATGAAACGGCTGTAAGATAGGCCGTTCTGACGAGCAGCAGCATTGATACGAGCGATCCAAAGTTGACGGAAAACACGCTTTTTGTTACGACGGTCACGGTAAGCATATTGTCCTGCTTTAGTAACTGCCTGGAAAGCTACACGATAAACACGTGAACGTGCTCCGTAATAACCTTTAGCTTGTTTCAGTACTTTCTTATGACGTGCACGAGCTTGTACACCACGTTTTACGCGAGGCATTGTGTCTCTCCTAAACTAAATATAATAAATTAACTAAAAAATTATGCGTATGGAAGCATACGTAAAACTGCTGCTACTTCACACTTTGCAAGTAGAGAGTTTGGACGAAGCTGACGCTTGTTTTTAGTAGTACGTTTAGTCAGGATGTGACGTTTCGTAGCGTGCTTAAATTTGATACCACCAGCAGTTTTCTTAAAACGCTTAGAAGCACCTTTGTTTGATTTCATCTTAGGCATGATGAATATAACTCCGCATTGTTGCGTGATTAAACATATAGTAATTAGGCGAATAAAACAGGATAACTGCGAGCAGCTACCCCACTTTACTACTTGAATGCACTAAATTACTTCTTTTTAGGGGCTAACACCATAATCATCTGGCGACCTTCAATTCTCGTTGGAAATGATTCGACTACTGCAAATTCTTCAGTATCCGCTTTCAAACGATTAAGAACGTCAACACCGATGTTTTGGTGAGCCATCTCTCGGCCACGGAAGCGAATTGTTACCTTCACTTTGTTGCCTTCTTCCAGGAAACCAGTCAGGTTGCGTAGTTTTACCTGATAGTCTCCAATATCTGTCCCAGGTCTAAATTTAATTTCTTTAGTTTGGACCTGTTTCTGTTTTTTCTTCTGTTCTTTAGCAGCCTTGGCCTTTTCGAAGAGGAATTTGCCATAGTCCATCACACGACAGACTGGTGGCTCGGCATTCGGGCTGATTTCAACTAGATCGACACCTGCTGTAAGTGCAACGTCTAACGCTTCATTTAGTGAAACGACGCCAACTGACTCGCCATCTAGACCTGTAAGGCGCACTTCTTTAACGCCAATAATTTCACCGTTTAGACGATGAGCATTTTGTTTTGCCGGCTGTTGGGCTCTTTTTCCGCCTTTAATACCTTATTCCTCCACAGTATTGAGCGTTCGGGTACTAACTTCTTGCTGCAGGAATGCAACAAAATCATCAATTTTAAATTTACCCAAATCTTTACCTTTACGTGTACGTACTGCAATTTCGCCAGCTTCCATTTCTTGGTCACCACAAACAAGCATATACGGAACACGTTTCAAAGTATGTTCCCTGATTTTAAAGCCAATCTTCTCATTTCTCAAGTCCGCTTTGACTCTAAATCCATTTTTTTGCAGTTTTTTTGCAATTTCTTGTACATAATCAGCTTGTTTGTCTGTAATGCCCATCACAATCGCTTGTTCTGGCGCCAACCATGTAGGGAAAAAGCCTGCGTAGTCTTCAATTAGGATACCGATGAAGCGCTCAAGTGAACCTAAAATCGCGCGGTGAATCATCACTGGTGTGTGACGTTCGTTATCTTCACCTACGTAAGTTGCTCCTAAACGCTCTGGTAATGCAAAATCGAGCTGCACTGTACCACATTGCCACGCACGGTCCAGACAATCATGCAAAGTAAATTCAATTTTCGGTCCGTAGAACGCACCCTCACCTTCTTGAATCTCATAAGCAATGTTCATTGACTCTAGAGCAAGCTGTAAATCGGCCTCTGCTTTGTCCCACATTTCGTCAGAACCAACACGTTGTTCAGGACGTGTAGACAATTTAACAACAATGTTTTCAAAACCAAATGTCGTGTATGTATCGTAAACCATCTCAATACATGATTTTACTTCATCTTGTACTTGAGCTTCAGTACAGAAGATATGAGCATCATCTTGAGTAAAGCCACGAACACGCATGATGCCGTGTAGTGCGCCTGATGGTTCGTTACGATGACACGCACCGAACTCAGCCATACGCAGTGGTAAATCACGATATGACTTCAGACCTTGATTAAAGATTTGAACGTGACCTGGGCAGTTCATTGGCTTAATCGCGTATTCACGGTTCTCAGAGCTTGTTGTGAACATCGCTTCTGCATATTTGTCCCAGTGTCCTGAACGCTCCCAAAGTACACGGTCCATCATTAATGGGCCTTTTACTTCTTGATAATCGTATTCAGTTAGTTTTTCACGAACAAAAACTTCTAGCTCACGGAAAATAGTCCAACCGTTGTGGTGCCAGAAAACCATACCTGGCGCTTCTTGTTGCATGTGGAACAAGTCAAGATGCTTACCAATTTTACGGTGATCACGCTTTGCCGCTTCTTCTAGGCGGATAAGGTGTGCTTTAAGCAGTTTCTTATCTTGGAATGCAGTGCCGTAGATACGTTGCAGCATTTTGTTGTCGCTGTTACCACGCCAGTATGCACCCGCTACGCTCAGAATTTTAAAGTTCTGGCAAAAGCTCATGTTAGGGACGTGAGGACCGCGACACATGTCGATGTATTCTTCATGATGATATAAACCTGGACGGTCGTCTTTAGAAACGTTCTCGTCAAGGATTGCAATTTTGTAAGTTTCGCCACGAGCATCGAATGCATCGCGAGCTTCTTGCCAGCTTACGTTCTTCTTAATTACTTGGTACTTAGTTTTCGCAAGCTCTTTCATGCGCTTTTCAATCTTATCAAGATCGTCTTGCGTTAAAGAGTGCTCCATATCGATGTCGTAGTAGAAACCGTTATCGATAGTTGGACCAATCGCCATTTTCGCTTCTGGGAAAAGTTGCTTAACTGCGTGACCTAAAAGGTGCGCACAAGAGTGACGAATGATTTCTAAACCGTCTTCATCTTTTGCTGTGATGATTTCAAGTTGTGCGTCATTTTCAATTAAATCACACGCATCAACACGAACACCATCAAC
The DNA here is from genome assembly GCF_963890165.1 of Aliivibrio sp. SR45-2. Classification (NCBI taxonomy): domain Bacteria; kingdom Pseudomonadati; phylum Pseudomonadota; class Gammaproteobacteria; order Vibrionales; family Vibrionaceae; genus Aliivibrio; species Aliivibrio sp. SR45-2. Next base: position 10,375 of record NZ_CAWPRC010000202.1, read on the forward strand.
ACGGCCAGCGATACAAGCTTTCGCAAGACCTGGACCGATGTCAGCAGCAACATCCATAGTAGAAACAGCATTATCGAATTGACGTTGAGAACCGTCTGGAAGAGTAATTACAGGCATGTTTTATCCTTTACAGTGGTGTCGCACACGAAGCGACACATGCTAAAAATTAATGAAACGAAATAATAGATTGTCTATATATGATGTAAGGATCAATCAACCACACAAAGGTCGGGACACTTACAAGCCGATTATTG
>NZ_CAWPRC010000203.1:0-10308 GCF_963890165.1 Aliivibrio sp. SR45-2
GACTCGTTGCAGTAAAAGGGTTGATTTTTTCTTTGCTGGTTAATTTACATGCCGAAACCGCATGCTCTGTTAAACAATGCTCTTTCTCTAATAAGAAAACAAACTCATCAGGTAATTCATCATAACGAATAGGCGTAGAAATAGAATTCACTTGATCTTTACTGATCACCATTTTGAATGGATCAGAACCAACCACCAAACTTTCCATGCCTGAAATATCAACCGGTAACGCTAAGATAAGAACGTCTAATTGTCCCTGTTTTAATGCGGCCAATAAATTTGTTGTTGTATCTTCTCTTAATAGCAAAGTCAGTTGTGGATAGCTCTTATTCACTTCTTGTACTAAATCACACAATAAGAAAGGCGCAATCGTCGGAATACAACCAACACGAAGCTGTCCTTGCATTGCATCACCCTGACATAGAGAGCCAAGTTCGATTAAATCTTGTCCTTTAGCTAAAAGTTCGCGGCCTTGATCCACAACCTTTTCACCAATTGGAGTAAATATTAATGTTTTTTTATCACGCTCATATAATGGGCAACCAATCAACTCTTCAAGGTTCTGTATCCCTTTACTTAATGTTGATTGACTCACAAAACATTTTTCTGCCGCCTCACCAAAATGGCGAGTTTCATGCAGAGTAATAAAGTAGTGTAACTGTTTTAATGAAGGCCACTTAGTCATCGCTTTTCTCGATTACATCAATCTATTTAATTCGCTTTTTTCAATCATACCTTTTGTACTATAGTTTGTCCTGTTGAAACAATTTATTGTATTGAAAAACAAAGCCAAACACGAAGTTTGGAAAATCTAACTTTTAGGAGATTCAAAAATGGTACTAGTAGGTCGTCAAGCACCAGACTTTACTGCTGCAGCTGTTCTAGGTAACGGCGAGATCGTTGATAGCTTCAACTTCAAAGAATTCACTAAAGGTAAGAAAGCGGTAGTATTTTTCTACCCACTAGACTTCACTTTCGTTTGTCCTTCAGAGCTAATCGCTTTTGACAACCGTCTAGCTGATTTCCAAGCTAAAGGCGCGGAAGTAATTGGTATCTCAATTGATTCACAATTCTCTCACAACGCATGGCGTAACACGGCTATCGAAGATGGCGGTATTGGTCAAGTTAAGTACCCACTAGTTGCTGACGTTAAGCACGAAATCTGTAAAGCATACGACGTTGAGCATCCAGAAGCTGGTGTTGCTTTCCGTGGTTCTTTCCTAATCGATGCTGATGGCCTTGTTCGTCATCAAGTAGTTAACGATCTTCCACTAGGTCGTAACATCGACGAAATGCTACGTATGGTAGACGCGCTAAACTTCCACGAGAAGAATGGTGAAGTTTGTCCAGCACAATGGGAAGAAGGCAAAGCAGGTATGGACGCATCTCCAAAAGGCGTTGCAGCATTCCTATCTGAACACGCTGACGACCTAAGCAAGTAATTGCTAAAATAGAGTATTTTAAATAAAGTACTCGAATGCACCTACGCTCAACGGTGCATGTGGCTAGAATATTAAAAGCGTATAAACGCAGTAGCCTAAAATCAGAAAGTTTGCCTAATACTAAAAGCCCTGAAGTTATCTTCAGGGCTTTTTCTTTATTTGAACAAATCTCTTAATCTGCTCATCAATTTTGACGTATTCTTCACACATCTAAAGTCGACTTTCCCTTACACTAAAAAATTCTCTATTATTTTGACTAAACTCTCATGCCTATCCAAATTGAAGTCTGTATCGACAACTTAGAATCTCTGCATAATGCGATAAATGGTGGTGCCGATAGAATTGAGCTTTGCTCTTCCCTTGCTCTGGGTGGTTTAACACCAAGCTTTGGTTTTATGAAAAAAGCAGCAGCGATCTCTTCTGTTCCGGTTTATGCCATGATCCGTCCTCGTCAAGGCGATTTTCTCTATGATAATGACGATATCTCCGCCATGATTGAAGACATTCATGCTGCTAAACTAGCTGGTTTACAGGGCGTTGTATTTGGGGTGCTAAAAGCAAACGGTGATATCGACATGCCGTTGTCCACTCGATTGATGAAAATAGCGAATGATAATGACTTAGGTGTGACTTTCCACCGTGCTGTAGATCAATGTTCCAATTATAAAAAAGCGATTGAGAACATTGCTGAGTTAGGTTGCGAGAGAATACTCACGTCAGGATTAGCGGCGAATGCTTATGATGGTATGACAGTATTAAATGATATGGTAAAAATGGCTAATGGCCGCTTTAAAATACTTGCAGGAGCTGGTGTCACCGCAGAAAATGCCAAAGAGATCATTGAAAAAACAGGCGTTACTGAAGTTCATTTATCAGGTAAATCAACACGCCCAAGTAAAATGAAGTTGATGCTAGACGGCGTAAAAATGGGGGCCGGTGATTTAGATGATTTTATTGTCCCTATTACTGACTCTAAAAAAATCGATGCGGTAAGACAAAACATCAAATAAATACATTATAAAATAAAAAGGCCAGAGAATTATCTCTGGCCTTTTTCATCGAAAACAATCAGCTCATTATTTTGCTAGTTGAACCGTATTTACATCAACGGCTGTATGTTTCCATTCTTTATCAACTTCACCTTGAATCACTAATTTTGTTTCAGGCGTTGCTTCAATGCCATTCCAATCACGATGATCAATCTCAACAATCATCTCACCTGTTGCATCTTTAAATTGATACTCTTCGTCACCTAATGAAGCAACAATATAGCCAATTAACGTCACTGGTGTATCGTCTTTTGCTTCTTTAGCAACTTGAACCGTATTTACGGTAACCGTACTTGGCCCAGTGAAACCACCTTTAACCACTTGAGTGTTTTGAGCGGCAAACGCACTTGATGATGCCAATACTAATGCACTTACTAATATAATTTTTTTCATTTTATTTATTTCCAATTTGATTAATGAATTTCTATGACTACATATTAGAAGTAGTAAGCTGAACTCAACATGAATGAAGATGAATTCGCAATATTATCTACTTGGTAGCTTGCTGATGCGCCCAATGCTAGGTTTGGGATCACCATGTATTCAATGCCAACACTAGCGATACCACCAAGAACCGTGTCTTTTTGTGATTCACCACCTGAACGATTTTTTGTACTTTCAATATCATCATTCGTAATTAATTCAAACTCATCTTGTGATGAAGAATTATATTTGTATTGAGTATAAGTTAAACCTAACCCCGTTTTTAATTGCAATTTATCGTTAAAATTATAGAAATACACAGGTTTTACGGTTAATTGAGTAGCATCTAAATCGGCATCCCACTCACGCTCTTGAGAAAATCCGGCTTGCTCACTTGGATTGATCATTTTACTTTGAGAGTCATCACTTTCAAATTTCTTATAACCCAGTTCAAGACCAAAATCATTAATTCGATAGCCAATAAATCCACCAAAAGTATCACTTGAATCATCAGGTGATAAAGAAACAGAATCCGCAGAATAAGTAGTCGAATAATTATGATCAATTGACGTAACACCGTATTCTAAACCAACGTACGTTGCTGCAATTGTAGTTGTCGACGTCGCCGCCATCAGTAAAAATACATACTTTTTCATTATAAATTCAATCCTATCGTTATGGGGTTAAGCTTGGTCTTAATTCTCAATATGAATACTATAAAGAAGAGATCGTGAAGAAAGTGTGAAGATTCTCTCTATTCAATTTGTATCAATTCATTAAGAATTATTAGACTCGCTCTATAGGTTTTTAAATAGCTGTAATAATTTACAGTATCTAAAAAATACATACTTTTTCATCATAAATTCAATACAATAAGAAGAGTTAACGAAGGATGCGTGAAGAGTTATTTAATAACTCAATTTATTGATAGGAAATAAGTAGATATGGCAAAAGATCTCTTTGCAACGTTAGATTTAAACTTACTAAGAACTTTTTTAATTCTCTCTCAAGAATTGAATATGCGAAAAGCTTCTGAGCGTTTATTTGTGTCTCAACCCGCAATCAGCCAAGCATTACAAAAGCTGCGTAATCATTTTGATGACGAGCTCTTTGTGAAAGTTCATCATGGCCTAAAAGCTACGCCATTTTCTGAAGAGTTAGCGGAGAGTATTCACCCGTATCTTGATGGATTATCATCGGTCTTAAATACCTCAAAAAACTTTCAGCCAAGCGAGTTACAACAGACATTAAAAATAGCACTGGCTCCTCAAGTATTGACCTGCCTATCTGGTGCTTTATTTCACGAAATAAGAGAAAACGCGCCTAATGTCGACTTACAATTATTTAATTGGTCAGCATCAACCTTCAGCGATCTAACCAAAGGAAAGCTAGATATAGCGATTAATTATGAGTATGACAACGTTCCAAAAGAGCTCATTTCAAGTAACTTAATGACTATTAAAGGCTGTGTGATTGTTAGAACCGATCACCCAATAAAAAAACAAATAGCAACCCCCCATGACTTTGAAGGATATGAACTTGCCTCTTTAATTATTCCAGGTTGGAACGATAATAAAAGTCTCGCAGGTAAAGTCTTAGAAAATTTAAATATCAAACATAAAATTGGTTTTCGCTCAGAGTTACCAATGGCATTAATTGATGTTGTTCAACATACTAATATGTATTTTCCTTCAACGTCGTTGTTTCCTACTCACCAGTACTTAGGCTTAAGGCGCATTGATCTCGCACTGGATCATATTCCTCTAAATTACCCTATTTACAGCTATTACCATCAAAGACACAAGAAAAACGCGCTGCACTCGTGGCTAAATCAACTCATTACTGATTTATTATCTGATGCCCACCACTAAATACTTATAAATAAAGGGTAAAACAAACCAAATAATAAGCAGTACTTATTATAGATATAATAACTGGTGATTAGAAAGTAATCACCATTCTCAATATTATTCATTCCATCAAACGGAAACAGATTTATCGGTAAGCAAGGACGCTCATTACTAAATCTAATTTATGATTAATATTGAGAGTTATAAAATGAAAAAAACTATTTTAGCACTATCCCTAACTGCCATCTTTTCTTCTTCTGTCATGGCAGAAACCATTCAGAACCCAGCAGAACTTCCAGGAATTGACAACTCTATTCCATCTGTATCAGAACGACCAAGTCCTGATTTTGGAAGCACTCCCGACTGGGGACTAGGTCCAACTCAACCACCGATGGTAACAGAACCTGAATGGCAAGTTCCTTCTAATCCAGTTGAGCGACCTCAACCTGACACACCAGTGGAACGTCCGCAACCAACAGATCCTGATTTTGGTCAAGCGATTCCAACTCAACCACCAGTCGATAATACACCAAACCGTCCAACACCTGATTATGGAGATACTCCTCATTGGGGGATCGGACCAGATAAGCCAGTTGATCGTCCGGAGCCTGTAGACCCAGATTTTGGTCAATCCGTACCAGAGCAACCACCGGTTGATAATACTCCAGATAGACCAAATCCAGGAGTACCTACACAACCTCCAGTTGATAATTCACCAGAGCGACCACAACCACAAGAACCAACACAGCCACCAGTAGATGACAATTCACCTGAACGTCCAACTCCAGATTACGGCGATACACCTGATTGGGGAATTCCACATACAACTGACGGTGAACGCATTACCACACTAGAAAATGACTTTAAAACGATGGCAGAAGAAAACAACCGTCGCTTCAATGAGCAAGATGAAAAAATCGATGGTGTTCGTGCAGGCTTACATGCGGTCGCCAATGCGCGTCCATTTGTAACTAGTGGTGAGTTTGCAATCGGTGCTGGTGTCGGTTTCTCTGGCTCTAAAGAGGCATTAGCGCTAGGTGGTGCTTATGGTATCAATGAGCAATTAAGTGTTTCTGGTACTTTCCATTATGAATCATCAGGTAGCTACTCATCATCGGATGTTGCTGGCGGCGTTGGTGTTCAATACAGCTTTAAATAAATAACTCTCGCCCCACCAAGGATTGGTAGGGCACTTTATTCTATCTATAATTTGACCTTATTTTTAACTACACAATATTCTGTCTTTGACGTGTTATCTTATGATAGCCCTTGCCTCTGTCTCTCATCCAGAGGCTTTTTTTCTTTACCCATATCGATTTCTTTGTTCAAATAATAAAAAATCAAAGGATTGATCGTATGGCTAAAGACTTATTCTCCAACTTAGATTTAAACCTTTTAAGAACTTTCATCGTTCTACATCAAGAAAGAAATATGCGTAAAGCCTCTGAACGCTTATTTGTATCTCAACCTGCAATTAGTAAAGCATTACAACGCCTACGAGCTCATTTAAATGATGAATTATTCGTAAAAACCCATCATGGTCTTCGTGCTACTGAATATGCAAATCAATTGGCTGAAAGCATATCACCAATACTTGATGACCTTTCTTCTACGTTAAACGAAAGTAATGAGTTTAACCCTCAAGAACTTGAAGGAGTTATCAAACTAGCACTATCTCCTTTTCTTTTAAGCACAATAGCCAATAAATTATTTCAAGCGATCAGATCTGAAGCGCCTAATGTTCAAGTACAGCTATTAAACTGGTCTAAATCAACAATGACCGACATCATCAATGATGAAGTTCAATTAGGCCTTAATTATGAAATAGGCCATGCGCCAAAAGAGTTAATTCAAAAACCAATTGCTCAAGATCGCTTTACTGGCTATGTCCGAAAAGATCACCCCTATAAAGGCAGTAGTATTGAAGTAAAAGATGGCGTTCATTTTGAATTAGCAACCGTCATTGCCGTTGATTGGAATTCCCATCAATCTTTAGCTGAAAAAATACTAAAGATTAAAGGCTTAGAAGCAAACATTGGTTTTAGATCAGAATTACCATCAGCCGTTATTGATGTCGTTAATAACTCAGACATGATGTTTCCAGCTTCTAAATTCTTAGATATCGAGCATAATAATCAGCTACGAAGCCTTAAAATACTATTTGATAATCAAGATATTAACCCAAAAGTTTGTGTTTATTATCACCACAAAAATAGAAATAACGCGACCATGTTGTGGCTAAAAAAAATCCTTCAATCATTACTCATTGATAACCAGTAGTTATTACGGCTATTCTTCTCTCTCATTAATAACTCAGCGTTAAAGCCTCTATTCTTTTAAGGGATTAGAGGCTTTTTTGTGCATTTCATATACTTCTCTCATCGGCTAGGAACGCCACAAACAAGCACTGATGCTTTCCATAATTATGGCGATTACGCCAACCATTACATTAAGAGAGAACACCAATATGAAACTTAAATTAATTGCATCATTAGTTGCTGCATCATTCCTAGCAGGCTGTTCATCTTCTGGTTCTTCTGATTCAGGTTCTACAGCTCCTCAAGATGGTATAGCTTCAGTTCAATATTTTGAAGGTGAAAATGCTCAAGCAGCATTAGTAACGGGTGATGAAGGAACTTACCAAACAGCTATAATTAAAGGCAAAGAAACAGACACTCTTATTCGTATTAATGGTCAGATATTTACAACAGATGGCGATAGCGTAAAAGACGTAAATAGCGTCACTGTTGGTCATATTCAGAAGGAAGGCGATTCAATTATCTTTCATGGTAACCATGGCGCAGAAGTAAATTTAAGTGTTGTAAATGGCAGATTAATTGTAACCGATGTTCAGCACCCAATAGATCCTAACTACGGAATTATACCTACACCAGATCACCCAATTGAAATAGATCCTGAAGCCGATAATGGCCGCAGTGTGGATAAAATTGCAGATAATGCTTGGGTTGTAACTACTCATGGAGAAATTGACGGCTACATAACTATTGAGAATGGTACAGTCTACCTTCGTGATAGCGATAGAAATGAAATCACAAATTGGAAACCAATTGACCCAGGTTTTGGCGCGCTCCCAACACCTGAAAATCCAATCGAACGTCCTTCCCCTCAGAACCCAATACAACGAGATCCTGAAGCTGATAATGGTCGCAGTGTGGATAAAATTGCAGGTAATGCATGGGCAATAACCACTCATGGTGAGGTTGATGGATATATTACCATTGAAAACGGTACAGTCTACCTTCGAGATAGTGACAGAAATGAAGTTAAAAACTGGAAACCAATTGACCCAAGCTTTGGAGTTATCCCTACTCCAGAAAGCCCAATTGAACGCCCTTCACCTCAAAATCCAATAGAGCTGGATCCTGAAGCGGATAATGGACGAAGCGTTGATAAAATTGCAGACAATGCGTGGGTGATAACTACCCATGATGAGATTGATGGCTATATCACGATTGAAAATGGTATCGTTTACCTTCGTGATAGTGATAGAAATGAGATCACAAATTGGAAACCAATTGATCCTAATTTTGGAACCAAACCAACACCTGAAAAACCAATAGAAATTGAGATTGAAGCTGATAACGGACGTAGTGTAGATAAAATTGCAGATAATGCGTGGGCAATAACAACTCACGATGAAGTTGATGGTTACATCACTATTGAAAGTAGCACTATCTACCTACGTGACAGTGATCGAAATGAGATTAAAAGCTGGAAACCGCAGTTACCAAAAGATTTAAACGACATTAAACAAAAAGCTAAATCTCTATCACAAGAACAGCGTCAACAAATTAAACAAGCAATCAAGGATAGAACTGCACGTTCGTAAATACATTAACGTTCAATAGATAAAGCAAGGAGTCGCTATTTTGGTGACTCCTTTTTTATTTTTACTACTGAGTACTTAATTATGCGCCTTTCGCTTTTATTGTTACCTCTAATTACTTCTTTATCTGTTTCTGCGAAATACCACGAGCCAGATTTAAGCATTCAACTGTCTCAAAATAATGATGAATGGGTAGGAAGCGTTACTGCAAACCTTCAAGCTACAGAAGAAATTAGCTTCACAGCAGATATTGATTCAACTGGGTATTTAGAAATTGGTTCCGGCTATGGTGTCATGCTTGGCCAATTTTATACCGAAGCATTTGTAAGTTACGGACGAGCAGATTTTATTGATATTTATAATGTTGGATTATTTACCGGAACAGCATTAACTCAAGACATTATGATTTTTGCTAACACCTCTCATGAGTGGCGCGAATCTATTTTTTCTGATTGGTTAGACACAGATAGAGAATGGAAAAATACACTTGGGGCTAGCTACACAATTAATCAATGGAGTAACTTTAGTTATTCGTTTACTCATGACCGAGAATTAACGGGATCAAAAAGCCATTACAACAACCAAGATATCACTCTTACCTTAAAGCCAAAATGGGTAGAGCCTTATGTTAAATACACCTTTGGTGAATCTAGAGTGAGCCCAAGTGATAGAACAAGAACCGAAAACAGTTATGAAATCGGATTTAACTTGCGCTTTTAATCTTTGGAGGAATTATGACTTTTTTAATTATGCTTTCGCTTCCTCTAATCGTTTTGTTTATATCCATAAAATCAATGATACAAGATAAATAATTACCCTTTGGTAACTCTCTCCCCCTGCACAAATAAATTAGTTCAGGGGCTTTTTATTTTTTATGATTTGATCCCCCCTCCTTCTTCATTAATAAGTTTTAGTTATGAGCAAGATAAACACTTGTGATTAGTGATGCATACAATTATTTCTTATTATAGCTCTATCAAAACAATTAAAGATAAAACAAAGCACGGATGCTTTTTAAAAAAATTATGAGAGAGTATCCAAGATGAAAAAAACACACCTAGTCCTTGCTATCGCAACTTTATTCAGTGCAAATACGTTTGCTAATAACATCCATATATCACCAGAAATTAAGATTGGTCCTTATGGTGGTTTTGGTATTCAAGCAGGTGTGACTGATGCACTTGGTTTCGATGCTGCCTATGTAAGTTATGGTCGCACGGTTTATAGCAGTTCAATGTATGACGAAGCCATAGATTCATATCGTTTTGGTGTTCAACAGATGTTTGGTTCAGCAAAAATGCACGGTGTGCAATTTGAAGTCGGAGTTGCTAACTATGATGGTAAAAAAACCAAAAGTGGAGATACAACAAAAGAAAGTACATTAGGTTCAAGCCTTGGCGCGGCTTATGTTTTCCAAGCAACTGAGCAAGTAGGCTTAAGAGCTGGTATTGATCTTAACTATTTCCCAATGAGTGATACTTATATTCCTTATGATTTATCGACTAACTTTAATATTGGTATGACATTTACTTTTTAATACCAACCACATATTAATTAAACAGATACAAAAATGGCGCTGCTTTGTAATAAAGCAGCGCCATTTTTATTTAATTTTTTAAATCAACTTACATCGCAAAGTTTACGAATGGAAAGCAAGGTAGGAAACCGTTTTCCGCACAGTTGATAAGACCGATCTG